>CAMLKV010000018.1 GCA_946480635.1 uncultured Flavobacterium sp. | reverse complement strand
ACGACAATAATGTAAAGTGATTTCATCTTCTGGTGTTTGTAGATGAAGGTCTTGTGCCATATATAATCTTTGAGCAGAATTGTACAAGCCGTATTTAGCTTCTGAACAGCCACGATATATGAAACCGCTTCCTTCAGTTTGAAATTTTTCTAAATTATCAAAAATTGAGTTTATGTTGATATTTATTGGAATTTCACCATTTTTAAAAAATTCTCCTTTTTCTTCTAATGATTTATACTCGTATAATTTCATAATCACAATGTTGGGTAAAATATCTCCTAACGTCCCGCCGGCTTTATGTCAGTGGCGGATTTTTTATTACTGACGTTCACAAATATACCGAAAAGAGTGAAAGAAATACGTGAATTTTAATACAAAAAGTGCGAGCAAAAACTTTCCAAAAAAATCCCAAGCCCCGCCATTGCATAAAACCGCTGTTGTATGCTGTTATTATTCTGCACTAAACTCTACATTATCTATCGAGTAACTCAAAACTTTTGTTACATAGTATCGAGTTATTTTTATTCTACCAGTTTCATCAATTTTTCTTGAATGACTTAGCTTGACGTTGAGTTTTACTTTATTGTTATGCTTGACATCACCTTGAAATACATGTTGTTTGAAGTTTTCGTCTTGCATTTCAAAATCAATAATTTGTGAATTTAAAAAACCTTTCCATTTGAATTTTCCTTGTTTTAGAGCGGAGGAAATTAAATCAATGGTAACTAATTGGTCAGTTACATCTGGGATGTTTTCATCAAACAAGATAAATTGTTCAAAATCACCTAATCTCAAAGTTTCTGGTTGAGATGATGGTTTGTAATCTAAAAGTTTGTTTGTACTGATTTTGTTAATCCTTTTGTATTGAGTTATTTTTTTGAAAAAATTTGAACGTCTCCAAATAATTCTGTAGTTTTTAACTAAAAAGGTGATGACTTTATCTATTAAATTATCATCGATATTCTCAATATTGTTAATACCTAATTTTTTTAATTCTTCTCTTTTTAGTTGATTATCGAGTTCAAGATTTTCAATTTGTAGCTTTGTAAGTTTTTTATTTTGAACAGGAACTCTTGACATAATAAGTGTCAAAATAGTTACTAATAAGGTTATGGTTTCCTTATTTGTACCAATAAATTCCCATATTTCAATAAATCCTCCGTTTTGAGGAGGTTTAGCTTCAATTAGTATTTTTATCTCAAGATCATTACATGCTTCTTCAAATAGTTTTAATAATTCTTTTTCACATTCATTTCGTACAATTGCATCAAAGCCATGAGAATCATCTTGAAAATAATAGTGTAATTCAAATTGATTGTAGAGTTCTGTCATGTTTTTTGTTTGAAAATTTTTTAAATGTACGAATTTTGTTCTATAATAGCATACAACTCATAAATATACGCAAGTTCCATTTACAAACGAAAATAAATGTTTATAATTATTTGTACTCGTTTGTAAATGGAAGCTTTAAATTGTTTAAATAAACTATTTCTGCTTTGCTACAATTTGAGCAATTTCTACAATCACATCCACTGCTTTTTGCATGCTTTCTACAGGAACATATTCGTATTTTCCATGAAAGTTATGACCACCTGCAAAAATGTTAGGACAAGGTAATCCCATGTACGATAAGCGAGAACCGTCAGTTCCACCACGAATAGGTTTTATTAGTGGTTTGATACCTAAGTTTTTCATGGCTTTTTCGGCAATGTCTACAATATGCATCATTGGTTCTACTTTTTCACGCATGTTGTAGTATTGATCTTTTACTTCAATTTCTACAATATCCTCACCAAATTGTTTAGCGTATTTAGCATTGAACTTATCAGCTATTTTTTGAACTAATTTTTTACGTTTTTCAAACTTTTTACGGTCGTGATCACGAATAATTAGTTGAACATTAGTTTCTTCAATACTTCCATCTAAGTGAACTACATGAAAGAATCCTTGGTAATTTTTTGTGCGCTCAGGAACTTCTTTTTTAGGTAATTTAGAAATGTATTTGGTTGCTAAAAGCATCGAATTGATCATTTTTCCTTTAGCATAACCAGGATGAACGCTTTTTCCTTTGAATTTTAGTTTTACACCAGCCGCATTAAAGTTCTCATATTCTAATTCGCCAATCTGACTTCCATCCATTGTATAGGCCCAATCGCAACCAAATTTTTCTACATCAAAGAAATCGGCACCACGACCTATTTCTTCGTCAGGAGTGAAACCAACCTTAATGGTTCCGTGTTTGATTTGAGGATTTTTAATTAAATACTCCATAGCAGTTACAATTTCTGTAATACCAGCTTTATCATCGGCTCCTAATAGAGTAGTACCATCGGTTGTGATTAAAGTTTGTCCTTTGTATAACAATAAATCTTCAAAATAACTTGGAGATAAAACGATGTTCTTTTCTTTGTTAAGGATAATATCACCCCCATCATAATTAGGAACAATTTGAGGTTTTACATTAGCTCCAGTAAAATCAGGTGTAGTGTCAAAATGTGAAATAAAACCAATCGTAGGTACTTTTTCTTCAATATTGCTTGGTAAAGTTGCTTGAATATATGCTTTGTCATCAATAGTTACATCTTGAAGACCAATAGCTTTAAGTTCTTCTACTAGTTTATTTGCTAAATCCCATTGCTTTGCTGAGCTGGGAGTTGTGTTCGAATTTGGGTCAGCTTCTGTGTCTACCGTTACATAGCTGATAAAGCGGTCAATTATGTGTTGCATGAATGTGTTTTTTTTAAGAAACACAAATATACAAGCTTATTTGAAATCATAGGTCTCAAATAGCAGTCAGATTCACACTTTTTAGGATATATTTATGAATATTAATTATCCAACTTGTTTAAGAATTTCTCTCTGCGAATGGTTTACATAAGGTTTAAATCGTTCATACCATTCTTTCCAGGCTTCAGTGCTCATTTCTCGAGCCAAATCGGTTTCAAAATCGGCAAGAGTTTTATAAGGTGATTCGAAAATTAGTCGATAACTAGGTCCTGTAAAATCTGTAAGGAATTTTCCTCCTTCGGGTAGTTTTATCAATCCTTTTGCTACGGCTTCATCTATTAATGCTTTTGCTTCTTTATATCGTCCAAATTGCAAATGAAATATTTCTCTAACTATATACATGACTTGCTGTTTTAAGATTAAATAAATTGGTACATAAAGTTACTGATAAATAATTTTGAATAAAATTAAAACATTGATTATCAAGTATTTTTGTTTGATTTCGAAATATGGTTTAATATTCATAGTTATAAATTCTAAATTCTGCTTACGAATCTTTATTTTTGCACCACAACAACACTACTATTTATGTACAAACTACTTATTAGACCAATTCTTTTTGGATTTGATCCAGAAAAAATACATCATTTTTCTTTTTCTTCTATTAGATTTATCAATAAAATTCCTGGTGTTTCAGGCTTAATCCGTTCGATGTTTCATGTAAATGATAAACGTTTGGAGCGTGAAGTTTTTGGATTAAAATTTAAAAACCCAGTTGGTTTGGCAGCAGGTTTTGATAAAGATGCAAAACTTTACAATGAATTGTCAAACTTTGGTTTTGGGTTTATCGAAATTGGAACATTAACACCTAAAGCACAAGAAGGAAATCCTAAAAAACGTTTATTTCGTTTGTTGGAAGATTCTGCCATTGTTAATCGCATGGGATTCAATAATGGAGGAGTTCTTGAAGCTGTAGAACGTTTAAAAAAGAATAAAGGAGTACTTATAGGTGGAAACATAGGCAAAAATAAAGTAACTCCAAACGAAGAAGCAGTAAAAGATTATGAAATCTGTTTTGAAGCCTTGTATGATTATGTTGATTATTTTGTGGTGAATGTGAGTTCGCCAAATACACCAGGTTTAAGAGAATTACAAGACAAAGAACCATTGACAAAACTTTTGATGGTTTTGCAAAATATGAATCAGCAAAAACCTAAACAGAAGCCAATTTTGTTAAAAATCGCTCCCGATTTGACTGATGAACAGCTTTTGGATATTATCGAAATTGTAAAAGATTCTAAAATTGCAGGTGTAATTGCGACCAATACTACAATTTCGAGAGAAGGATTACAGTCAGTTAATAAAATTGAAGCAGGAGGATTGTCTGGTAAACCTTTAACTAAGCGTTCTACTGAAGTTATTCGTTTCTTATCTGAAAAAAGTAATAAAGCATTTCCAATAGTTGGTGTAGGAGGTATTCATTCTGCAGAAGATGCTATCGAAAAACTTGAAGTTGGAGCTAGTTTGGTGCAATTATATACTGGTTTTATTTACGAAGGACCAGCCTTAGTTAAAGCAATTAATAAAAAGATTTTAGAAAACGCTTAAATAGTTATAATTTTGGAGCTATGAACGCCGATAAAATCAAACTTATTGAATGTCCACGTGATGCCATGCAAGGCATTAAGGATTTTATTCCCACAGATAAAAAGGTACAATACATCCAATCGTTATTACGAGTTGGTTTTGATACGATTGATTTTGGAAGTTTTGTTTCGGCTAAGGCAATTCCACAGATGCAAGACACTGCTGAAGTATTGTCAAAATTAGATTTATCTAAGACACAAAGTAAACTTTTAGCAATCATTGCAAATACACAAGGTGCCGAAAATGCTTCTGTTCATCCTGAAATTCAATATTTAGGCTTTCCTTTTTCGATTTCTGAGAATTTTCAAATGCGTAATACGCACAAGACAATCGCGGAATCATTGGTTACACTCGACGAGATTTTAAACATTGCCGATAAAAGTAATAAAGAGGTCGTTACCTATATTTCTATGGGCTTTGGTAATCCGTATGGAGATCCTTGGAATGTGGAAATAGTAGGAGAGTGGACAGAAAAATTAGCCAATATGGGTGTTAAAATTTTATCCCTTTCAGATACAGTTGGTAGTTCGACTCCAGAGGTTATAGATTATTTGTTTTCTAATTTGATTCCGAAGTATCCTAATATTGAATTTGGTGCTCATTTGCATACAACCCCTGATAAATGGCATGAAAAAGTAGATGCTGCTTATAAAGCGGGATGTCATCGTTTTGATGGAGCTATTCAAGGTTTTGGCGGATGTCCTATGGCTACTGATAAGCTTACGGGTAACATGCCTACTGAAAAGTTGTTATCGTATTTTACATCTCAAAAAGCAGATACTAATTTAAGTGCGATGAGTTTTGAAAGTGCTTATAATGAAGCGTTAAAAATCTTTACGGTTTATCATTAAAATCTTTCTATTAGTAAACCACAAAGCATTGCAATTCCAAAGCTTAGCATAGTTCCTATTAAAACATATTCTGTTTTTATAGTGTTCGTGTCTTTGTAGCGCAGTATAGATTTTGCAGCAATCATAAATCCTATTACTTCTAGTTTTCCGATTATTACAAAAGTCAATACTAATATTCGTTCTAAGATTCCAATTAATTTACCTGCGTTTTTTAGTTCTGTTGTTGTGTTAGAAATACTTTGTATTTTGGCAACTACGAGAACTTCTCGGATGAGGATATTGGCTGGTTTAAAGCATATCAGATAGCTGGTGATTGTTAAAAGTAACTTGGTGTTTGTTATTTTAATTAGTGAATTTTCTTTGAAGTATAATTCAAAAAACCAAACAAAAAGAACTATTATTCCTAGATGTAATGTTTGATCAATGAAAAAAGCAAATCTTCCTTTGTTTAAAGTCTTTTTTAGTCCATCAATAATAAAATGTGTTATTGCTATTCCCAAAGAGCATAAAGTAAAATTAAAGTCAAACGATAAGACTAATGAGCAAACAAAAGTTATTAAAGTATGCTTAAAAATGAACTTGCTTTTAAAACCATTTTCGTTTTTCTCCTTAGCACTGGCATCGGTTTGAAAGACATAATCACTCAAAAGATGAGCGATGAATTGGAGTATAAGTAAGTTAATGTTCATTAGTTTATTCCTTTATTAGGGTTTTAAAATAGTTAACGGATTTGTCTATTGCATTCCAGCCAACACTTGTAAGTTGCTTGTTTACTGTTGGTTGTTTTATGTTTAGATGTGTCGAAATTTCTTTTTCACTTTTTCCTAATAAGCGCATAAACAAAATTTGGCATTGTTTTGCTGTGGCATTTGCAATTAATACATCCAACAAACTTATTATTGTGTCCATCATTTGATTTAAATTGTCATCATCTGAAATGAAAAACAATGTGTTTTTTATCACAATTCGTTGCTTATTGTATGTTGATGATTCTTCACTTATCTTTCTCCCCGAAAAATAAATTGCATCACCATCAATTACACCTTTTTGTTTGTCATATCGTGATAGTTCACCAAATCCCATTGCAATTCGTATTCCATAGTTTTTAAACTTTTTATACCTACTACTGTTGTTGTCTGGGTCATCAACTGCAGATTTTATAAAGCTTTTGATTAATAAGGTAACCAATAAAGCATCCTCAGGATTTTCTACTACAATTTCTAAATAATCTCCTTTAATGATTCTTGCATAAATAGGAAAATTCTCAACTAAAATAGAAATTAATTCGTTTAGTTTTTTTTCTAATGTGATTTTTTCTTCAACATCTAAACTAGTTGAAGCAATTATATCTCCAGATAAAACAATTTTCTTTTTCATCTTAAAATAGGATTTAGAACAAATATATAGCTTTTTTTAGCTATAAATACTATTTATAGCCTTTTTTAGCTATAAATTATAATTATAGCCTTTTTTGGCTATAAATTTATTTATTGAGGTTGAGGATTAATTATTGATTGAACAGTTTTTTTAAAGTTAAGTTAAAAGCATTTCACAGGTACAGATAATTGTACTATATTTGCATGCAATTTAACTACAACTACAAATTGCAACATGAACGCACACGCTTCTAAAATCGTCGGAGAAGGACTTACTTACGATGATGTCTTACTGGTTCCAAATTATTCTGAAGTACTTCCAAGAGAAGTAAGTATCAAAACGAAATTTTCGAAAAACATTACTTTAAATGTTCCAATTGTATCTGCCGCTATGGATACAGTAACAGAAAGTGCTATGGCTATTGCTATGGCTCAAGAAGGAGGTATTGGAGTATTGCACAAAAATATGTCTATTAAAAAGCAAGCTGCTGAGGTTCGAAAAGTAAAAAGAGCTGAAAGCGGAATGATACTTGATCCAGTTACTTTACCATTAAATGCTTTAGTGGAAGATGCTAAAAAAGCAATGCAAGAGTATGGCATTGGTGGAATTCCTGTAGTTGATGATAGCGGTATTTTAAAAGGGATTGTTACAAATCGTGACTTACGTTTTGAAAAAGACAATAACAGAGTTATTACTGAAGTAATGACATCTCAAAATTTAGTTACTGCTCCAGAAGGAACAACGTTAGCTAAAGCTGAGGAAATTCTGCAAGGGAATAAAATAGAAAAATTACCAGTTGTAAATACTGAATATAAATTAGTTGGTTTAATCACTTTTAGAGATATTACAAAACTGACACAAAAGCCAAATGCAAATAAAGATAAGTTTGGTCGTTTAAGAGTAGCTGCAGCTTTAGGAGTTACTGCAGATGCAGTTGAAAGAGCAGAAGCATTAGTTAATGCTGGTGTAGATGCTGTAATTATTGATACTGCTCACGGACATACAAAAGGTGTAGTTGAGGTTTTAAAACAAGTTAAAAATAAATTTCCAGAGTTAGATGTTGTAGTTGGAAATATTGCTACGGCAGAAGCTGCATTATATTTAGCTCAAAATGGTGCCGATGCTGTTAAAGTAGGTATTGGACCAGGTTCAATTTGTACAACTCGTGTAGTTGCGGGTGTTGGTTTTCCTCAATTTTCGGCGGTACTTGAAGTGGCAGCCGCTTTAAAAGGAACAGGAGTTCCAGTTATTGCAGATGGAGGTATTCGTTATACTGGAGATATTCCTAAAGCGATTGCTGCAGGAGCCAATTGTGTAATGTTGGGATCGTTATTAGCAGGTACTAAAGAATCTCCTGGAGAAACAATCATTTTTGAAGGAAGAAAATTCAAATCATATCGAGGAATGGGTTCTGTTGAAGCTATGAAAGAAGGTTCAAAAGACCGCTATTTTCAAGATGTTGAGGATGATGTGAAAAAACTTGTCCCTGAAGGAATCGTAGGACGTGTTCCTTATAAAGGAGAGTTGAACGAAAGTATGTTGCAATTTATAGGAGGTCTTCGTGCAGGAATGGGATATTGTGGTTCAGCTACAATTGATGATTTACAAGAAAAAGGAAGATTTGTTAGAATCACTTCAAGTGGAATTAGCGAAAGTCATCCACACAATGTGACTATCACAAAAGAAGCTCCAAATTATTCTAGATAATTTTATCTAAAATACGTTTGAAAAAAAGGATAAGGAAACTTATCCTTTTTTTAATTGTGTACTAAGCTTGTAAGAAGCTTTTTATCTCCAACTACCCATAAAATATCATCTTCTTCAAGTATTAAATGAGATTCAGGATTAAGCATACGTCTTCCGTTGCGTTCAATGCCAACAACAAGACCTTTTGTTTTTTCTCTAATTTTAGACTCTCTGATGCTTTTACCAATAAATTCGACATTTTTTAGCTTAAGATGTTGTAAAACGATATCGGTTTCTTCGGCTTCTTCAGGTGTTTCAATTTCATTTTGATCTAAATATTTTTTAAACTTTTTTACCTGAGCATCGGTACCAATTACACAAATTTCATCCTTAGGGAACAATCGTTCATTTCTACTGGGAACATTTATTGTAATATCACCACGCTTTATAAAAGCAATGTTTATCCCAGTTTTTTCACGCATGCGTAATTCTTCTAGTGTTTTTCCAATGATGTTAGAAGACGGAGCAACATCAAAAGTCGCCATATGTCCGTCCCAAGGTGTTAGGTCTCTTCTTAAATGTTTTTCTTTGTTAATTTCCCGTTCGTTCAGATTGCTTAAAAAATGTTGTTCAATTCTCAAATATCGAGCTTGCAATCTCTTCGGAAAAACAAAATAAGCTATAATGGCACCAAAAAGTGCAAATAAAGCAGTAACAGGAGAGAAAAAGTTATTTACGATAAAACCAATAAAAAATAGTCCTAAACCTAATCTTAAAAAAACTAAAAGTAGAATTGGTCCTCTTTGTTTTTTATTTGTAAAAAGCTCTGTAACGGCCTCTGAAGCTATTCTTCTTAAAGAAAGTGCCCATAAAAACGGCGATACCAGTATTAATGTTATTAAAGCAGCCAGTGTGTGACCAAATTTTATTTCTTCAACTAATGGTAATAAATATTTACTTGATAGTAGAATAATTGCAATAATAATAATTGAATGTAGAATTATCTGAGAAAGATAGGCTCTTAATGCTATTTGCCAAGTAGTGACTGTTTTTATGGCTTCGGCATTTGCACTATAATCGGCAATGCTTTTTACCCATTTTCTCGGAAGTCTTTTTTCTAAATATACCGCCAATGGAGTGCCAAAACTAACCATATATGGAGTTGTGAAAGTTGTAACTGCCGAAACTGCTACAATAATAGGATATAAAAAATTACTTGTAACGCCTAATGAAGTACCTAAAGTTGCTATAATAAAGGAAAATTCTCCAATTTGTGATAAACTTACTCCTGATTGAACAGATTGTTTTAATGGCTGCCCTGCCAATAATGATCCTATAGTTGCGCTAATGGACTGACCAAAAATGGTAACCAGAGTTAATAAAAATACAGGTAATGCATATTCAACTAAAGTGTCTGGGTTAATTAACATACCAACTGACACAAAAAATACTGCACCAAACAAATCTTTAACTGGTTTTACCAAATGTTCTATATGTTCAGCCTGTGTGGTTTCTGCAATTATAGAACCCATGATAAATGCTCCTAATGCTGGTGAAAATCCAACATTTGAAGCCAATATTACCATAACTAAACACAAAGCCAGTGATAAAATTAAAAGCATTTCATCTGTTAGTAAATGTTTGGCTTTTTTAAGTAAAGTAGGTATGAAAAAGATTCCTGCAACAAACCAAATGGTTAAAAAGAAAACCAATTTTAATACAGATTGTAATAATTCTCCACCAGAAAATTGTTGACTAACTGCAATTGTCGATAGTAATACCATCATTAAAATGGCTAGAATATCTTGAACAATAAGTGCTCCTATTACATTTCCGGCAAATTTTTGAGTTTTTACTCCTAATTCATCAAAGGTTTTTAAAATTATGGTGGTAGAAGAAATAGAAAGCATTACTCCAAGAAAAATGCTATCCATCATTTTCCATCCTAACAAATACCCTGAAGCAAATCCAATAAGCACCATTGTGACAATTTGTGTTCCTGCTGTAATTGAGGCTGTTCCACCAACTTTTACTAGTTTCTTGAAACTAAATTCGAGACCTAAACTAAATAATAAAAAAATGATACCTATTTCTGCCCAAACTTCAACGCTGTGAACATCCTTAACTGATGGGAAAAAATCAAAATGACTACCTGCTAAGAAACCAGCAATCAAATAGCCTAAAACCAGTGGTTGCTTCAGAATTTTAAATATTAAAACAGCAATTCCAGCTGTCATTAATATAAGTCCTAAATCGCTGATTAGAGGTTGTAAACCAGTAATTGCAGATCCAACAGTTAGAAACATAGGCGAGTAGATTAAATGATTAATGAATGATAGAACTTGTAAAATACAAAAAAAAGTTTTAATTCTAAAGATTTTGATTGTAAAACCTATCTGATTTATATTGCTTTTTGATATTTTTTTAACTTATAAATTTCATAAGTGTATTTTTTGATGGGTGTAAATGTAAAAATGATAAAAATTTATTATTCAAAAGTATTTTTTATAGGGGTTGGTTATATTTATATGAATTTTAAAACTCCCAGATATGAAAAGAAAGTATTTTTTAGCCTTTGTGTTGGCCTTTTTAGCCTTGAGTTGTTTACTAGTTGATTTTTCGTTTGGGAAATCGGTTTCAGGAGTAACTCCTAAGTTTGATACTGGCGATACTGCTTGGATGATTGTAGCTTCAGCTTTGGTTTTACTGATGACCCCAGGATTAGGTTTTTTTTATGGTGGTATGGTAGGGAAGAAAAATGTAATTAGTACAATGTTACAGAGTTATGTGGCTATGGTGGTAGTTACTATTTTGTGGGTGGTAATAGGTTATGGGCTTTCTTTTGGGGATTCTGTTTATGGGATAATTGGTAACCCGTTTAAAAATTTATTTTTTAACCAAGTTGGAACGAGTTCTTTTTGGAAATTAGCACCAACTATTCCTTTATTATTGTTTGCTTTGTTTCAGGCAAAATTTGCAATTATAACACCAGCCTTAGTAACTGGAGCATTTGCAGAGCGAATACGTTTTTGGTCGTATTTATTGTTCGTTGTTTTATTTGTCTTATTCGTATATGCACCTCTGACACACATGGCGTGGCATCCCGAAGGAGTTTTCTTTAAATTAGGTATCTTGGATTTTGCTGGCGGTATTGCTGTGCATATGAGTGCTGGTTGGGCTGCATTAGCTGGAGCAATGTTTTTAGGTAAACGGAAAGAAGTGAGTCATAATCCGGCACGAGTAACTTATGTGCTGTTGGGCACAGGTCTGTTATGGTTTGGTTGGTTTGGATTTAATGCGGGTTCTGCTTTTGGGGCCAATGGTTTGGCAGTTCAGGCTTTGTCTACCACAACAGTAGGAGCTGCTGCGGCAGCAATGACTTGGGGCTTTTTTGATAAAATAAATAGCAGAAAATTTTCGGCATTAGGTTTGTGTATAGGAGCTGTAGTTGGTTTAGTTGCCATTACACCTGCAGCAGGATTTGTAAGTATTCCTCATGCTATTTTTATAGGGATGGTGAGTAGTGTGGTAAGTAATATTTTGGTTCAAAAATTCCCGAAAGGAAAAATTGATGATGCTTTAGATGTATTTAGCTGTCATGGAGTAGGAGGTATGGTAGGTATGTTGTTGACAGGTGTTTTTGCTTCAAAAGAAATAAATCCTGCTATTGAATATCAAGGATTGTTTTTTGGAGAATATCGTTTGTTTTTAAGTCACTTTTTTGTGTTGCTGGTTGTTTCTGCCTTTTCGTTTTTTATGTCTTATGCCTTGTTTTATATTGTGAATTTAATTTCACCATTACGCGTGAGTGAAGAAAGAGAAATTTTAGGATTAGATATATCGCAACATGGTGAATATTTATAATTTAAAAAGCCAGCTTAACAGCTGGCTTTTTTGTTATATTCCTAAGTAATTACTAGGAGTTATTTGTTTCAATTCTGCTTTAATAGCATCAGAAACATTCAAGGTTTCGATAAATGCATGAATCGATTCTTTATTGATAACTGAGTTGGTTCTGGTTAAATCTTTCAACGCTTCGTAAGGATTTGGATAACCTTCGCGACGTAAGATAGTTTGAATCGCTTCAGCAACTACTGCCCAGTTTTTCTCTAAATCTTCTGCGAATTTTTCTTCATTTAAAAGCAATTTGTTTAAACCTTTTAAAGTCGCTTCAAAAGCAATTAAAGTATGTCCTATTGGTACACCAATGTTACGTAAAACAGTACTGTCTGTTAAGTCGCGTTGTAATCTCGAAATAGGTAATTTAGCTGATAAGTGCTCAAAAATTGCATTAGCAATACCTAAGTTTCCTTCTGAGTTTTCAAAATCAATAGGATTTACTTTGTGAGGCATAGCAGAAGAACCAATTTCTCCGGCTTTGATTTTCTGTTTGAAATAGTCCATAGAAACATACGTCCAGATATCACGATCTAAATCGATTAAAATGGTGTTGATGCGTTTTAAAGCATCAAAAAATGCTGCAAAATGATCGTAATGTTCTATTTGAGTCGTTGGAAACGAATGGTGTAACCCTAATACATCTTCAACAAAGTTAGTTCCAAAAGCTTTCCAGTCGTTTTTAGGATATGCAATTTTATGTGCGTTGTAATTTCCTGTCGCACCACCAAATTTAGCCGCAAACGGAACGTTAAACAATAAACGCATTTGTTCTTCCAAACGTTGAACAAAAACCAATATTTCTTTACCTAAACGAGTAGGAGAGGCTGGTTGTCCATGTGTGCGAGCCAGCATAGGGATTTCTTTCCATTCAACGCTTAATTCTTTTA
>CAMLKV010000017.1 GCA_946480635.1 uncultured Flavobacterium sp. | reverse complement strand
TATTTAATTCGCGAACTCGGCGGGCAATCAGCTGTGTATACTGAGACCCGAAATCTAAAATAAGGACGTTGTGTTGCATGTGCAAAAATAGACATTTCTCGCAGACTGAAAAATAGAGCTAAAAAAGTTTTTTAATTATTTAAACTTCATCTATTTTTATTCTTACACAAAACACTTTTCGTATTTTAGCAATAACAGTTTTTATGTAAACCATTTTTACTCTGAAATTATAAATCATACGGCTTTTCATGTCAAATAAATTAGAGAATATAGACTTATTATTATATACATTGGAGCGACCAAAATTGTTTTCCATTCATAATGTTGAGGGATTTTTTTTATTTTTTTCTGGATATACAATAGGAAAAGAAGATTCCCAAATACATGAATTTTTAAGTTTATTTAACACCTTTATTAAGAAAAAGTGTTCCAAAACATTGAAGGATATTGATAGCGCTAGAATTATAAGACTATATAGTGCTGACGACTCTCACTCTTTGGAACTATTAAAAAGTTGGGTTGAAGAATTTATCGATATAAAATATCCTGAATATTCTAATTTACAACAATAGACTAAATTCAAGGTCAAAAATTCACTCAATAGCAGGGGTTATAAAAACAATTCGCATAGAAAAACATTATTATTTGTTCATATAAATTGTATTTTCGCAACATGATGAATGAACAAGATATTGAAGCTATAAAAGAACTGTTAGCTTCTCCAAAAAAGATAGTTATACTACCGCATCGCAATCAGGATGGAGACTCTATGGGGTCTACTTTAGGATTGTATCATTTTTTAATACAGTTACAACACGAAGTAACTGTAATTTCGCCCAACGAATTTGCTGATTATTTAAAATGGATGCCAGGTGCAGACAAAGTATTGCTTTTTGAAGAAAATCATGAAGTTTGTGAACCTAAGCTAAATGAGGCTGATATTATTTTCACATTAGATTTTAATGCCTTTCATCGAACTGGTGAGTTCATGGGAAGTTTTTTAGAAAAGCTTGACAAAACTTTTATCATGATAGATCATCATCAGTTGCCAGATGATTATGCAAAATACATGTATTCTGACACTAAAATGAGTTCGGCTTGTGAAATGGTGTATCATTTTATTACGCAATTAGGTCAAGAAAATTTAATAAATGCTACTGTTGGAACTTGTTTATATACTGGATTAGTTACTGATACTGGTTCTTTCCGTTTTTCATCTACAACCAGCACTACATTACGCGTTGCAGCCAACTTAGTGGACAAAGGTGTAAACAGCGCACAAATTCACAACAATTTATTTGATACAAGTTCGTATAACCGATTACAACTTTTAGGAAAGGCTTTGCAGAACATGAAGCTTATGCCGGAGTATAAAACATCGTATATAACTCTTACACAGGAAGAGCTTGACGCACATCATTATCAAAAAGGAGATACTGAAGGTTTTGTTAATTATGGATTAACTATTGATGGAATCGATTTTACTGCTATCTTTATCGAAAATAAATCGGAAGGGATTATCAAAATTTCGTTCCGTTCGCAAGGTGATTTTGATGTAAATCAGTTTGCTCGAGATTATTTTAACGGTGGAGGTCATATTAATGCAGCTGGAGGAAAATCGACAGTAAGCATTGAAGACACTGTTGCAAAATTCATCAAAATTGTAAAAGAAACTAAAAAGTAAAAAATATGAAGGCTATAAAAATTGTGGGATGTTTACTTCTTGGCATGAATTTAGTTACTTGTTGTTCACAAAAACAAGAAGCAAGAAGACCTGTTTCTCATGCTTCGGGTGAGTTTATGAAACAATCGGTAGAAAGAAATAAAAAGTTAAATCAGAACGAAGAAAGTATTATTGCTAATATCATTAAAAAAGATACTGCTTCAGATTATATTGCTTCGACAAAAGGATATTGGTACACCTATTTATCTAAAAATGAAGCATCAACAGAAAAACCTGAAAAAGGTGAAATTGCTTTCTTTGACTATGAAATTAAAGATTTAAACGGAAAAACCATTTATTCTCAAACTGAATTAAAACCTCAACAATACAAAGTTGACAAACAGGACATGATAATTGGAATTAGATACGGTCTTAAACTAATGAATACTGGCGATAAGGTAAAATTCCTTTTCCCTTCACATTTGGCTTTTGGATATCACGGTGACAATAACAGAATTGGCACCAACCAACCTTTAATGTGTATTGTAACACTTAATGATGTTAAGCCAGACCCTACTGCAAAACCAGAAACTAAAATTGAATAACTATATTATAATTATTATTAACTAAAATGAATCGAATGACAAGTTTATTTTTAAGTTTTTTCGCTTTCTTATTCTCATGTAATTCAGGTGATCAAAATTTACCTGACGGAATGTATGCAGAATTAGAAACAAGCAAAGGAAAAATCGTTTTACAATTAGAATACGAAAAAACTCCGGTAACGGTTGCAAACTTCGTTGCATTAGCTGAAGGAAAAAACACTATGGTTAATGAAAAATACAGCGGAAAACCTTTTTATGATGGATTAAAATTTCATAGAGTTATTGCTGACTTTATGATTCAAGGTGGTGACCCAGACGGAAACGGTTCTGGAGGACCTGGATATAAATTTAAAGATGAAATTGTTCCTGAGTTAAAACATACAGGCCCTGGAATTTTATCGATGGCAAATGCTGGACCAGGCACAAACGGTTCTCAGTTTTTCATTACACATAAAGCGACTCCTTGGTTAGATGGTCGCCATACTGTTTTTGGTCATGTTGTGACAGGTCAAGATGTAGTTAACGCTATTGCTCAAGATGATGTGATTAAAAAAGTTACTATTATTCGTAAAGGTGCTAAAGCTAAAAAATTTGATGCTGCAAAAATCTTCAAAGATCATGTACAAAATCAAGTAGCTGAACAAAAAGCTAACGAGGCAAAATATGCAAAAGTAAAAGCGGATAAAGTAGCAACATTTGCACAAGCAAAAGCTTCTGGAACAAAAACTGAATCAGGATTGGTATATAACATTATTCAAAAAGGTTCTGGTAAAAAACCAGTTGCTGGTTCTACAGTATATGTGAACTATGCTGGTTATTTTGAAGATGGTAACTTATTTGATTCAAGTTATGCTGATGTAAACAAAGCATACGGAAAATGGGATGCTAATCGTGCTGCGCAAAATGGCTACCAACCTTTCCCTTTCCAAGCAGGAAAAAAAGATGGTTTAATACCAGGATTTTTAGAAGGTTTAGAGAAAATGAACATTGGCGATAAAGCGTTACTTTTTATTCCTTCAAACTTAGGATATGGTGCTCAAGGTGCTGGTGGTGTTATTCCTCCTAATACTAATTTGGTTTTTGAATTAGAGTTATTAGAAGCGATGCCTGCCCCTGCAGGAACTCCAACAAAATAATTCAAATTAATCCCGCTCAAAAGGCGGGATTTTTTATTAAAACTTTCCCTTCGACTTCGCTCAGGGATCGCAAGACGATTTATCCTTTAAACTTCCAGTCGAATTCGTCTTCTTTTTCGTTAAAAACTGCTCCTAGTTCAAATCGGATTATTTCATTGTATTCTACTTGAAAAATCATCCAATTACTTTCATTAAAGTAATTATCGACTGAATCAAATGATTCTACTTCCATAGTCTTAAAATTCTTTGATTTTAGCAAATCTTCAACTGTTTGAATTGATTGTCCAATAATTTTTTGGTCGAACAATTCTAAATTTGAATTTGAAGAAATAATATATCCAAAACGGAAATCTTCGTCTTCATAAAATGTCAAACGCCATTTTTTATCATTGTATAAGTAAATGATGTTTTGATCTTCATCTTTAAATTGTTTGTCAGGACTTCCATAGATTTTTTCTACGTCTTTTTGTTTCATCCCGAAAACCAATTGGTCAATTCCTATTTTTGGGTTTATCTTCATCTATAATTATTCATTAAATTCATCATAACGCACAGGAACTTGCGGATCATATAATGGACACTTGAACTCTTCCATTATTTGACATAGTTTTTCCATATCGCCACCTTTTGTACCGTAGCAATTGATTTGGACACTTTGTGATGTAGTAATTATATGGAATGCCCCTACTCCTTTTGTATTCTTAAAACTAAAATCATCTACTTTTTCCCAATTAGAGAAAACTTTAGAAATTCTATTTATAATAATATCGATAGGTAAATCTTCTAAACCATCGACTGATTGTTTTTCTATTAAAGCTTCATAAACTTCTTGATGATTTAAGTAAATCTCATCTAGGTATTTCCAAAAAAGTAGTTCGTACATACTTTGAATTTATTTTAGCCCCGATGGAAACGGCATCCTTTTTTGTAGCCTTCGATCCTTCGACAAGCTCAGGAATCTACTCAGGCTACAAAAAAGATATAGTGTACAGCGGGAAATTGCTACTAATATTCAAAAGTACCAAATTCTGAAGTAATAGTAAGTTTTTTATTTTGAGATGCTTCTACTCTACCCACAATTTGAGCATCTACATTAAATGATTTAGAAATTTCGATAATGTCGTTAGCAATTTCTGGAGATACATATAATTCCATACGGTGACCAGAATTGAACACCTGATACATTTCTTTCCAATCGGTTCCAGATTGCTCCTGAATTAATTTAAACAAAGGTGGCACTGGAAATAAATTATCTTTAATCACATGAACATTATCCACAAAGTGTAATACCTTTGTTTGCGCCCCACCACTGCAGTGCACCATTCCGTGAATGTCGTTTGGAGAATATTTTTCAAGTATTTTTTTAATGATTGGAGCATACGTACGTGTTGGAGACAACACTAATTTTCCAGCATCTATTGGAGAACCTTCAACAGCATCTGTCAATTTCACGTTTCCTGAATAGACTAAATCTGAAGGAACTGAAGCATCATAACTTTCTGGATATTTTTCGGCTAGATATTTAGCAAACACATCATGACGCGCAGATGTCAATCCGTTACTTCCCATTCCGCCGTTATATGATGATTCGTAAGATGCTTGCCCGTAAGAAGCCAATCCGACGATAACATTCCCAGCTTTTATATTTGCATTATCAATTACATTGGCACGCTTCATACGAGCTGTAACCGTTGAATCTACGATGATTGTACGAACTAAATCACCAACATCGGCAGTTTCGCCACCTGTTGAATTGATAGTAACGCCAAATGATTTTAATTCTTCTATTAAATCTTCTGTTCCATTAATAATCGCAGAAATAACTTCACCAGGAATCAGATTTTTATTTCGACCTATGGTTGAAGAAAGCATAATATTATCGACAGCTCCCACACACAATAAATCATCAATGTTCATTATTAAAGCATCTTGAGCTATACCTTTCCAAACAGACATATCTCCTGTTTCTTTCCAGTACATATACGCCAAAGAAGATTTAGTCCCCGCACCATCTGCATGCATGATTAAACAATAATCTTCATCATTAGTTAAATAATCAGGAACAATTTTACAGAAAGCTTTTGGAAATAATCCTTTATCTATGTTTTTAATGGCATTATGCACATCTTCCTTAGCAGCAGAAACGCCACGAAGTGCATACCTTTTTGAAGTATCTGAACTCATGAAATTAGTTAGTGTTGTTGTGGCGCAAAGATAAAATTTAATTATGAATTATGAATTATGAGTTCATTTTTAGTTTTCAATAATTTCAATCTCAACTCTTCGATTTGCTGCTCGCTCGGTTTCAGATTTTTCAGGTACAGCAAATAATGGCTGAGTGCTTCCAAATCCTTGGTAACTCATACGGGTCTTATCAATTTCATTGATTTCTAAAAACTTATACACAGCTTTCGCTCTTTGTGTCGACAAATCTTGCTTATCTGATTTCACACAGCACACATGACCTTGAATATCTATTTTCAACTTTGGATTGTTTTGCATTACTAGAAGCAACTCGTATAGTTTTCCTCTTGACTCATTAGTTACCGCATAAGTATTTAGGATAAAGTTTAGATTTTCTATTTTAAGCTTTTGTCCTTTTGGCGCTTCGTTAAGAGTCTTCATAAATTCAACATCAAGCTTATATTCAGATTTTGTTCCGTTTGGATTTGTAACCGTTATTTTATCTGGAAATGACTTTCTCTTTACCAAAACATACCCCTTGGCTTTTAAACCCAGTATTTCTTCTTCTTTTGACAAATCTTTTTGAAGTAAATAGTAAATAACCACTTTCCTATTCTCTTTCTTATCTGGTGATTGCTGAAAATTTTCTCCAAAACTTATCTTTTTAAAGTCTTCACGAATTTTTACTTTCCCGTTGATTATTTTTAGAATCGATTGAACTCTTTTAGAGGCCAGAGTGTCATTGTATTGATTGGTTCCATCTTCGTCAGTAAAACCATGCATTGATAAAATTTTAGATTCTTTGTTTTTCATCATCCAATTTAAAAACGACTCGTATTCAGCAGCATTCAAGCTATGCTTATTACTTTCGAAATAAACAGAGAATTTTTCCTGAGCATCAATTTTTAAAGATGTCACAACAGTAATCAATAATAAAACAATCAAATTCTTCATATAACGAATATAAACAAAAAAACTGTCTGGATTGCTCCAGACAGTCTTCAATATAATCAAGTTCAAAATTATTTTGTAAACAATAATTCTCTGTATTTAGTTAATGTCCAAATTTCATCATCAACTAACAATTCTAATTTATCGCAGTGTTCACGGATAACATCAAAATAAGGTTTCACTTTATCACAGTAAGCTTCGGCCATTTTTTCTGAAGATGAAAGATTGTTTGCTTTTTTACGCTCTTCAATCATATCGTCCACATTTTTGTTGATTCCTTCGATATGTTCAGAAATTTCTTTGATTAAACCGATTTGCTCTTTAGCAATTTTCTCGAAATCTTTACCAAAAATTTCTTTTAGTCCTTTTACGTTTTCGATTAGTACGTTTTGGTAACGAATAGCCGTTGGAATAACATGATTTCTAGCAATATCACCTAACACACGACCTTCGATTTGGATTTTCTTAGTATACTCTTCCAATTCGATTTCGTAACGAGCTTCCACCTCAACGTGATTCATTACTCCTAATTCATGGAATAAGTCCATCGCTTTTTTAGAAACCTTCGCTTTTAACGCTTTTGGAGTTGTTTTATGATTACTCAATCCACGTTTTTTAGCTTCTTTTTCCCAAGCTTCACTATAACCATCACCTTCAAAAAGGATATTTTTAGTTTGCTTGATATATTCTCTCAATACATTAAAGATTGCTTCGTCTTTCTTTAATCCTTTTTTATCTATTAATGCATCAACCTCAGCTTTGAAATCGATTAATTGCTTAGCAACAATTGAATTTAAAGTTGTCATTGAAACAGCACAGTTTGCAGATGAACCTACAGCACGGAATTCAAATTTATTTCCTGTGAAAGCAAATGGAGATGTTCTGTTTCTATCAGTATTATCTAATAATACATCTGGAATTTTACCTACAACATTTAATTTAAGATCCGTTTTCTCTTCAGGAGATAATTTTCCTTTAGTCACACCTTCTAATTCTTCCAATACTTTTGTCAATTGTTGACCAATAAATACCGAAATGATTGCTGGTGGTGCTTCGTTAGCTCCTAAACGGTGATCGTTACTTGCTGAAGAGATAGAAGCTCTCATCAATTCTTCATAATCATGTACCGCTTTGATGGTATTGATAAAGAAAGTCAAGAACTGTAAGTTGCTCATTGGCGTTTTGCTTGGAGATAATAAATTCACTCCTGTATCTGTTGCCAAAGACCAGTTATTATGTTTTCCTGAACCGTTCACTCCTTTGAAAGGCTTTTCGTGGAATAACACTTTAAAATCATGACGTTCAGCCACTTTTTGCATCACATCCATTAATAAAGAGTTGTGATCCACTGCTAAGTTAGTCTCTTCAAAGATTGGTGCCAACTCAAACTGATTAGGCGCTACCTCATTGTGACGTGTTTTTACCGGAATACCTAACAACATACATTCGTTTTCCAAATCACGCATATATTGCAATACACGTGTAGGAATTGAACCGAAATAGTGATCTTCTAATTGTTGTCCTTTAGCAGAAGTATGACCTAATAAAGTTCTACCAGTTGCTAAGATATCAGGTCTTGAAGAAGCCAAAGCAGCATCTACCAAGAAATATTCTTGTTCCCAACCCAAAGTTGGTGTTACTTTTTTAACATTTTTATCGAAATATTTAGCTACATCAGTAGCTGCATTATCAATAGCATGTAATGCTCTTAATAAAGGTGTTTTATTATCTAATGCTTCACCAGTATACGAAACGAAAACTGTTGGAATACATAAAGTAGTACCAAAGATAAAAGCAGGAGATGTTGGATCCCAAGCTGTATATCCACGAGCTTCGAATGTATTTCTAATTCCACCGTTAGGGAAAGATGATGCATCTGGCTCTTGCTGTACTAATTGTCCTCCACCGAATTTTTCAACTGGGTCACTACCATCAAAAGACGTTTCAAAGAAAGCATCGTGCTTTTCAGCTGTTGTACCAGTTAATGGTTGGAACCAGTGTGTGTAATGAGTAACTCCTTTTGACAAAGCCCACTCCTTCATTCCCATAGCTATATAATCTGCTAATTTACGGTCAATTTTAGTTCCGTGCTGGATAGCGCTTTGTACCGCTTTGTAAGCTTCAGGAGTTAAAAATTGTCGCATGGCTTTATCGCCAAAAACGTTTGTACCAAAAATTGCCGACTTTTTGTCTAATTCTTCTACCGCTACTGGCTTTCTGCTAGTCGCTTTTTGTAAAGATTGAAATCGTAGTGTTGCCATAAAATTAATTAAATTGAGTTATACCCCTTAAATTTGAAGCAAATATATTGAAATTTTTAATTTAACACATATATACCCCCTAAAATTTAATGGTAAATTATTAAAAATATAATTTTAAGACAACAAAACGTTAAAAATTTAATATTCCAAAATCAAAGATTATATTTGTAAACCTCAAAATAGTAAGATATGATTGTTTGGATTTGTTTTTTAGTAGCCGTATTTATTTTTCTTGCATTAGACTTAGGAGTTTTTAATAAAAACCCACACATCATTTCTACAAAAGAAGCCAGTATGTGGACAGCGATTTGGGTTTCTTTATCATTTGCCTTTTCCGGAGTAATTTATTGGTTATACCAAAACGGACACGTTGCCAATCCAGATCAGTTGAAGCCTGCAGCCGCAACAATGAAATACATCACTGGTTATTTGATAGAGCTTTCCTTAAGTATTGACAATATATTTGTGATTGCCGTAATCTTTGCTTCTTTCAAAATTCCTCAAAAATACCAGCACAGAGTTTTATTCTGGGGTATTTTAGGAGCTATTATTTTTAGAGGATTGATGATATACTTCGGTGTATTAATCATTAACAAATTTAGTTGGACTACTTATTTATTTGGAGGTTTTTTAATCTTTACAGCTATCAAAATGTTGTTTAATAGTGAAGAAGACGATTTTGAGCCAAAAGAATCTTTTATATACAGAGCTTTAGGCAAAATAATGCCTTTAACTTCTGAAACAGATGGTGAAAAATTCTTCGTACCTACCAAAAAAGGAAGAGCTGCAACTCCTTTATTTGTGGCATTAATAGTAATTGAAGTAATGGATGTTTTATTTGCTGTTGATAGTGTACCGGCAATTTTAGCGATTACTTCTGACCCTTTTTTAGTATTCAGTTCTAATATATTTGCGATTCTTGGATTGCGCTCTATGTATTTCTTCTTGGCTAACATGTTAGAAAAATTCAGCTATTTAGAATACAGCTTAATTGCTATTCTGACTTTTGTTGGAATTAAAATGTTATTAGTACACCACTACAAATTTCCAGAATGGGTATCGTTAGGATTTATTGCAATATCTCTTATAACAGGTATTTTAGTTTCTCTTAAATTAGGCGGAGAAGAAGATTTAGAAGAATAACCAAATGAGTTCAAATTGTTATTGCGGAAGACCAATTTCTTTTGAAGAATGTTGCAAACCTTTAATCGAAGGAAAACAAAAAGCATCATCTGCTGAAGATTTAATGCGTTCTCGTTACAGTGCTTTTGCAACTGGTGGTGCAGATTATTTGATTAAAACAACACACAGTTCTACTCGAAAATTTCACAAAAAAGAAGATATTTTGGATTGGTCGCAAAGTAATCAATGGGTTAAACTTGAAGTTTTAGCAACAACCACAAATACTGTTACTTTTAAAGCGTATTACCTTGACAGTTCCCTTAAAGCTCAAATACATTACGAAAAATCAACTTTTATTTTTGAAAATGACAATTGGTTTTATGTAGATGGAGAATTCTAATCTACTTTAAAAAATCACTCAAATCGAGTTTATGTATTTGTTGGGATTTATCAATAAAACCAAATTTTAATTCTTCATTGGTCAAATAATAATGAACACCATCATTTGTAGAAATGGCCTCAATTTGCATAAATCTAGGCTTTAGCTTAATTCTTTTTTTACTACCAGAAAAGAAATCATTGCCTTTAAAATTGTAAAACAACTCAATAAAAGGCTTTCCTTTTCTAGTATAACCACAAAGTGCCAGTATTTTTTTTGAAGGATAATAACTTGCTCCAGTCACCAATCCTTTTACATTATAACTCTCCCCTTTTTGAGCAACAAATTCCCCTACTCGGTTTGGTAATTTATACACTGTAGTCTTTTTACTTTTCCATTCTTTAGTGAACAAAAAAAGACTGTCTTGCACAACTATAAAAGCTTCACAATCAAAGTTGGTCCTATTTGGTTTGTTTATTCCAAAATCATTTTGGTCTTCGTAAGCAAATTTGATATATTCTATAGAAGGTTTTCTCATCAGTAAAGATTGTTTCTCTATTTTAAGAATATGCAAGTCTTTTCTATTTCCTGAAGCATTATTACCAAAATCACCAACATATAAATATTCATCATCCTGGGCAATTTCCTCCCAATCCTTATTAACAACACCCTCTAAACTATATGTTTCTAAAATAGCTCCACTTACAGTATCAAGTGCATATAAATTTGTATCTGTATCATCATTATGTGTCCACAATTTACTATTCCAATGAATCAAACCAGAGGTTTCTCTTAGCTTATCATCCAGGATTACTGAATTATCAAGTTTAATCTTTCCCTTCTTAACAACTTGAGCATTTGTAAAAAAAGGAAACATCAAAAAAAGTAAAAGTGCTCTCAAATTCATAGTAATCAAAAAGAAATTTCTTTCAAATCTAACTCATTCGAATAAAAAAATATCAATTCTACTGAATATACTTTGAAAACTGACTAACCAGTTCGTTCAGAGTAATTCGGCTAGCGGAAGAAGTCGAATTAAGAATTACACATTTTATTTCTCGGTTTTGATAGTAGATAAAAAAGATATTTTCAGAACCTATTTTAAAATCAATAGGAAACTTGGTCAATAATTTTTGATTTTGGGTGTACTTTATAAAATTTTGAGCCGCGCTATTTTTAGCTGAAAAACCAAGAAGTACAATTTGTTCCAATTCAGGATGGTTATTTATAATTGCCATTATATCCTGAAACTCCACAATTACAATATTAGAATCTAACGAACTGTTATTCTTCCTTTTTATTTTTAGAGCTACATCATGAATACCCATCGCTAGTTTTCGCATTATAGCCTTGCGTTCTTCAATAACTTTGTGTGCATCTGAAAGGCTAGCCACCAGTTCAATTCCTGAAATAACCGACATTACTTTCCAAAATCTATTTTGTTTATTGGGATAATAAAACGGAAAGGAATGTTTGCTTTGATGTGGCGGAAAACTTCCTAACACCAACGTTTTCATGGGAGAGAAATCATAAAACCAATTGGGATGGGTTTCTATTGACATTTTATTATAGCTGTTAATCTTGTAAATGTAACTAAACTATTTTTTGCTGCATACTATTACTACTTTGTGATAGTATTTTTGTGCCAAAAAAAATCATAAAAATCATTTTATCACAACTTTGTGCCAAAAAAAATTACCTAATTATTTTCACACAACCTTGTGCCAATTTTTTTTATTGTAGAAAAAAAATCACAGTTATTTTCTAGAAGCTAGCACAACAACGCAAACCTTTTATTTTAATAATGATTTTCGTTATATTTGAAAGAAGCAATACAAAATGCGAAGTGCGCATTTTTAAATTGTTTCAATAATAACAATAAATACGATTGAATAGGTTCGCCTATATATGGGTTAGTGGTAATTGCTAGACAAACTTTATGGAAAAATGTTTAAATCTTGAATATGACGTTGTTCTTTCCTTTGCGGGAGAAGATAGAAAATATGTAGAAAAAACGGCTTCTTATTTGAGAAAGAACGGAGCGAAAGTTTTCTATGACAGTTATGAAGATGTCAATCTTTGGGGAAAAGATTTATACCAACATCTAGATGACGTTTATCAAAACAAAGCTAAATATGCTATTATATTCATATCTGAACATTACGAAAAAAAACTGTGGACAAATCACGAATTAAAAAGTGCACAAGCCAGAGCGTTTTCTGAAAACGAAGAATATATTTTACCTGTAAGATTTGATTCAACAGAAATACCCGGAATTAGAAAAACCATTGGTTATGTTTCGGCTAAAGAAAATACGCCTCTACAGTTGGGAAAAAAAATAATAAAAAAACTGGGATACTTAGAGCCTGAAAATTTTCTTCCGGAAAAATTGCCTTTTATAAATCGTATATTTCAAACTATCTACGAAGATTTTACCGAGCAAGAAATACACGAACATGTATATTTTATCTTTGACCGCTTGAAAAAGATGAACCAAAATGAAAGAAAGTTTCTTGTTCAATTAATTCTTAATACTTGCACAGGAAATCTATTTGAAGATTTTCACGAAAGAACATCATTATTAACTCGCGTTACAGGTTTCAGTAGAACAGAGATTATAGAAATAGTTACTAATCTTAGTAATATTGGCTTTGAATATAGTATCACAAAAAAACTTCATGGATGCTTTATAGACGGAGTTGAAGTCGAGGAAGAATTTGTTTACTTAAGATTTACCGCATTTGCAAGAAGCATTTTATTTGAAAATTTGACTTTCATGCTATTTTGTATGTATCAGGCTTCATTGTTAAACAGATGTGACATTTGCCAGATTTCTACATTAGAAAGATTAGATTTTACAGATTTACAACTAAAAATTGAAGATGAAGAATTGGAAAGAATTTTAGATTGTATTCCAAGTTCATTTTATGATAATGACGAAGCTGTGGATTAAAAACGCAACTACCACTAACAGCGGT
>CAMLKV010000016.1 GCA_946480635.1 uncultured Flavobacterium sp. | reverse complement strand
TCACTATTACAGCTGCAGATGTTGATCCACTTACTTTAGTTCTTCAACAAGGTGGATTAAATGAAATTGCTGCTATATCAACTGGAGGTTCAGGTGGAAACACTTATACTTTTAACGGACATAATAACGGAAATGATAATACTTATGTTTACGATGCAACAGGTCCATATACTGTAACAGTTACTGATAGTTCTGGATGTAGTGTAACAGTTACTTTACCTTTCACATTTATTCCAATTTACATTCCTGATGTGTTTACACCAGATGGAGATGGTAACAATGACGAGTGGAAACCACAAAACACATCTATTTATCCTAACTTAAAAACTAAAGTATATGATAGATATGGTCGTGTTGTTGCTGAACTTAATGAAGGTCAAGGATGGAATGGTAAATATCATGGTAACGAATTGCCTACAGGTGATTATTGGTATGTACTTAAAGTTGACGGAAATGATGGTCAAGAGTTTGTGGGTCACTTCACGTTATACAGATAATTTATAATTGAATAACACTATGATATTAGCTCCAAATAATATTTTAAGAAAAGGAAAACTGTTAGCGGCATTTACGCTGCTAACAGCTTCCAATTTATTTGCTCAAGAATTGAATGTTCCAGTTGCAACGCAATATCTGGCTGACAATCCATTTGTTTTATCACCAACCTATGCAGGTATTGGAGACAATATTCGTATACGCGTTAATGGTTTTGCTCAATGGGTTGGGATTAAAGATGCTCCACAAAATCAAGCTATTTATGCAGATTTTAGAGTCTTTGAACAATCTGGATTAGGGATATCGTTGTATAATGATAAAAATGGATATACTAGACAAACTGGTGGTAAGCTTACTTTTGCACATCATATTATCTTAGATTATCCATCACGTCAATATTTATCTTTTGGTTTATCATACAACCTTAATAATTTCAGAGTCGAAACTGATAAATTCCAATATTTTGACCCTAGAGTTGTTAATGATAGATATACGGCAAATGATAACTTTGACGTTGGTTTATTATACCGTAATAAAGAATTTTGGTTGAATTTCAACGCAAGCAACTTATTAAATAAGGATATAAAAAACTATTTTAAAGACGAACCAAGTTTGTTACGTTTTTATCAAATTTATACTGGTTATACTTATAAAAGTTACCGTGACAGTAAGTTAGAAATTGAGCCATCGGCTTATTTTCAACACTTTGAAAGTGATGGACGTTCATTTTTGGACTTCAACGCAAAGCTGAGATATTTAGACAATCAAAGAACAGGTTATTTTTGGTTAGGCGCAACGTATCGTATGTTAATTGATCAACCTTTTAAGCCTTTAACTGTTGGACCAATGCTTGGACTTAAAAAGGGTGGTTTCTATGCAGGGTATGCATACCAAATAACAACAAACGAATTGTCTAGTTATAATTCAGGAACTCATATGATTACTTTAGGCTGGGATTTCTTCCAAGGTTTAAGTAACTGTCCATGTACCCAATCTTCTCTTGCAGTTGATTAATATTTTAAAATAAATAATACCTAAATGAAAACAATTAACGATTTCAATTTTCACAACAAAAAAGCAATAATTCGTGTAGATTTTAATGTTCCATTAGATGAAAAATTTAATGTAACTGACGCTACTCGTATAGAAGCTGCTAAGCCTACTATCGATAAAATTATTAACGAAGGAGGTAGTGTGATTTTGATGTCGCATTTAGGTAGACCAAAAGGAGTTCAAGATGAATTCTCTTTAAGACATATTGTTGATACAACAGCTCAAATTTTGGGCGTTCCTGTAACTTTTGCTTCAGATTGTATTGGACATGTTGCTGAAAATGCTTCAGCGAATTTAAAACAAGGAGAAGTTTTGCTTTTGGAAAATCTAAGATTTTATAAAGAAGAAGAAGCTGGTGATGTTGATTTTTCTAAAAAATTAGCTTCACTTGGCGATATTTATGTGAATGATGCTTTTGGTACTGCTCACAGAGCACATGCTTCAACTACAATTATTGCACAGTTTTTTCCAGAAAATAAGTGTTTCGGATTATTATTGGCAAAAGAAATTGAAAGTTTAAATAAAGTTTTAAATAGTAGTGTTAAACCAGTAACAGCAGTTTTAGGAGGCAGTAAAGTGTCTTCTAAAATTACCGTTATTGAAAATGTTTTAGATAAAATTGACCATATGATTATTGGTGGAGGTATGACTTTTACTTTCATTAAAGCTTTAGGAGGAAACATTGGTAATTCATTATGTGAAGATGACAAACTTGAATTAGCTCTTGACATTTTAAATAAAGCTAAAGCCAAAGGAGTTCAAATACATTTACCTGTAGATGTTATTGCAGCAAATAAGTTTGCTAACGATGCAGATAAGCAAGTTGTAGATGTTAATGCTATTCCTGATGGATGGCAAGGTCTTGATGTGGGGCCAAAATCTTTAGAATTAATTAAAAAAGTCATTTTAGAGTCTAAAACAATTCTTTGGAACGGGCCATTAGGCGTTTTCGAAATGGATTCTTTCGCTAACGGAACTATTGAACTTGGTAATGCCATTGCCAACGCAACAGATAATGGAGCTTTTTCATTAGTTGGTGGGGGTGATAGTGTGGCTGCCGTAAAACAGTTTGGATTTGAACCAAAAATGAGTTATGTTTCTACTGGAGGTGGAGCTATGCTAGAAATGTTAGAAGGGAAAACACTTCCAGGAATTGCTGCTATATTAAGTTAAAAATTACTGTTTTAACTTTTTTTTAACAGTTTTTAAATTATTTGCCTATAAGTTTGCATTTCTGACCCCAAATCAGTGAATGCCAATAACTTACAAACACAGCTTATGATAAAAAAGATTTTTCACCTAGCATTGCTATCTATTTTTCCGGCTTTATCAGTAACTGCGCAGGATAATTTTCAATCTGAAAATGTGGCTAAGCCAGTTTTAAAACTTTCATACTTAGATTCATTAAAAACGACTTTCGTTGTTGATGATATGACTACTTGTGTGGATAGTTTGTGGTTGAAAGAAGTAACCAGTCTGCAAAATTTTGATGAAATGTATGCTGATATTAAAAATATCGATACAAACACACCTGTAGATTACGAACTTCCTACTGAAGTATTTAAAGAAAGGTTACGCTTAATGGATGAGAAATCACCATTTAACATCGAATATAATCCTCAGCTTGAAAATCTGGTTAAAAACTTCCTTAAAAACCGTAAACGTTCGTTTGAAAGGTTAATGGGAATTTCACAATTTTATTTCCCAATGTTTGAAGAAGCATTGGCAAAGTATAATGTTCCTCTTGAAATTAAATATTTGGCAATTGTAGAATCAGCTTTAAATTCAAAAGCCGTTTCTCGTGTGGGTGCAACTGGCTTATGGCAGTTCATGTACCAAACTGGAAAGCAATATGGTTTAAAAATAAATTCATATTTAGACGAAAGAAGCGATGCTTTAAAAGCTAGTGATGCTGCGGCTCGTTATATGAGCGGCATGTATAAAATCTTTGGTGATTGGGAATTGGTTCTTGCTTCATACAATTCGGGAGCAGGAAATGTTTCTAAAGCTATTCGTCGTTCAGGAGGTCATCAAAACTTTTGGAATCTTAAAAAATTCTTACCTCGTGAAACTCAAGGATATGTTCCAGCTTTCTTAGCAACAATGTATATTTTCGAATATCATAAAGAACATGGAATTGTTCCTAATAAAGCAATCGTAAATCATTTGGCTACAGATACTATCGCTATTAAAAAGAAAATGTCTTTTAAGCAATTATCCGATTTGTTGGACATTCCTATTTCACAATTGGAGTTTCTAAATCCGTCATATAAAATGAAAGTAGTTCCTTATGTGACCAATGAAACTAATTTTATAACACTACCAAAGGATAAAGTTGCTGTGTTTACTTCAAATGAAGATAAAATGTATGCCTATGTTGATTATGAAGAAAGCAAACGAGAAAAGCAATTTGTGCCAAAACCAAGAGTTAAAATAGTTAAAGATTCAATAGGGGTAGAGCAAAAAGTTGAAGAGGCTGTTGCTGAAGAAGAAACAACCAAACCACTTACTAAAATTAAATATCACACTGTAAGACGTGGTGATGTTCTAGGAGATATTGCAGAAAAATATGACGTTTCTATTGCTGAGATTAAGAGATGGAATAAAATGAAAGGAAACAATGTTCAATTGGGAAAAAGATTGAAAATTGTTTCAAATGTTGATTCTAGTTTGGCTGAAAATGCTAAATCAAAGAAAACTCAAATTGTAAAAGAAGATAAAGTAATAGCTCAAAACGATAAAGTTGCTAAACCAGATACTAATGCAGTTTCTGAAGGTAAAGCAGAAGAGCATGTTGTAAAGCAAGGAGAAACATTAACGACTATTGCTAAAATGTACCGTTTGTATGTTGCTGATTTAAAAAAATGGAATAACCTTAAAGATTCAAACATTAAGTTAGGCGAAAAGTTAAAATTAAAAGCTTCTGAAGAAGTTGCTGCTACTGAAACTGAAAAGGAATCAAACTTCTATATTGTTAAAAAGGGTGATAACCTAAGTGTTATTGCAAATGCCAACAATGTTTCTGTAGAGGATTTGAAAGAGTGGAATAATTTATCTTCTGCTAATGTAAAAGTTGGAGACAAATTAAAAATCGAGAAAGCTTCGACTCCAGTAGTTGCAGAAACCACTAAAAAGAAAAGCAAATTTGAAGATCTAAAAATGTACGTAGTACAAAAAGGAGATTCATTGTTTATAATTTCGCAAAAACACAAAACTACAGTTGCAGAAATTAAAAAACTAAACGACTTACATGACGAGAATATTAAGCCAGGAATGAAGCTTAAAATTAAAGGATAAAGAAAAAGGGAAGACATTAGCTTCCCTTTTTTATAACTTTGTATTAAATATCTATCCAATGAACATAGAATTCAAAATAAAGCCTTTCTACATCAGAGCTATACGAAATGCTAAAACTTCGAATAGAAGTCTTTGTGGTGGAGCAAAATTGCGTCTATCAAGACATTGATGGAAAAGATCCGAAAGCAATTCATGTTTTAGGATATTATAACGGTGATTTAGCAGCGTATTGCCGAATTTTTGATGCAGGATATTATTTTGATGAAGCTTCAATAGGAAGAGTTATTGTGTCTCCTAAATACCGTGATAAAAAATTTGGCCACGACCTTATGAAAGTAGCAATTGAAGCTGTTGAATCAAATTTCAACAAAAAACAAATCACCATTTCAGCTCAAATGTATTTACAGAAATTCTACGAAAGCCATGGTTTTGTAAAAACATCTGAAATGTACCTTGAAGATGATATTCCTCACATTCAAATGAAAATTCAATAAAATTTAGAAGTAACCTAAGTTATTTTGTGTCGTTCGTCAGTTCGAGTAGCGAAGCGTATCGAGAACTATTTTTTAAATTTTTTCTTCGACAAATTTGGTAAATCATCATATCTTCCTTCGATTAATGCTGATTTTTTAGCTTTTGACCACTTTTTAAGTTTCTTTTCAAATTCAATGGCCACTTCAATATTTGTAAAGGAGCAATAGTAAACTAGCTCAACTGGTCGCCTATAAAATGTATAAGAGCCAAAATATTTTCCAATTTGATGCTCCTCTATTCTTTTAAATACATTTTCTGTAACACCTGTATAGTACGTGTCATCTGAACATTGTAAAATATAAACATAGGATGTTTGCATACTTTAATTTATAGCTCTCGATATGCCTTTTCAAGGCTACTCGAGCTGACGAAACCTAGAAAAATCTACGTTAGTTTGAGTAGCGAAGCGTATCGAGAACTAATTTATTTGTTTTGATGACACTCAGGTCAATTACTGCAATAAAATCTTATTATATTCTGGTTGATTGTTTAGCAATTGTGTAGCTTTTTTGATCTCCGAATCATTTTTAAGATAATAGTCATACAAACCTTCACGGTATTGGTAACGCGTAATAATTTCTGCTTTAAGCAATTTCATTATTTCTGGTTTGAACTTATCTAATTGAGATTCTTCAGCTTTTTGAATAGATGCAACCAAAGCATCATATTGCAATTTGATTGAAGCATCAATATTTTCTTTTTTGGCCTCCGATAAAACTTCTTTCAAAAGTACTTCAGACTTAGTGTCGAAATTGAAATGGATTGTCTTTAAAAAGTTTTTAAACTGAAGATAATCAGCATCTGTAATTTCTTTTAACGAAGGGTTTTTTTGGACATACTGCGTTGCAAAATCAAAAAAGGCATCATTACGTTGTAAAGCATCCACTATGACATTGGTTTTATTTTCGGCAAGTTCAATGTCGGGCTGAATACCACCACCGTCATAAACCGTTCTTCCTTTTTTGGTTTTAAAAGCATTATAATTTTTAGCTTCAGTTCTTATAGCTTTGCCAGAAGCATCTCTTTTAGAATAATCCAATGCCTGGATACATCTTCCAGAAGGAGTATAGTATCTTGAAATAGTAACTTTTAGTTGTGTTCCATAAGTTAAATCTAGCGGACGTTGTACCAAACCTTTTCCAAAACTTCTACTTCCAATAATTACTGCTCTATCTAAATCTTGTAATGCACCCGCAACAATTTCACTCGCCGAAGCACTTTTACCATCCACTAAAATAGCTAATGGAATTTGTGTATCTATTGGCTGACGAGTCGTTTTATAAGTGTTGTTATGCTTTTGAATTTTAGATTTTGTGGTAACAATAGTTTCTCCATTAGGCACAAACAAATTACAGATGTTAACTGCTTCGCCTAATAAGCCTCCAGGATTTCCTCGTAAATCAAGAATGATTCTTGTAGCACCTTGATCTTTTAGTTTTTCTAAAGCATCTTTGGTTTCTGATGAGGCTTTGGCAGTGAATTGAGAAAGTACAATATAACCCGTTTTGTCATCGGTTTTACCAAAGAAAGGAACCGCTTTAATATCTACTTCTTCTAAAACAATTTGTGCCGAATTTACCTGACCGTTTCGTTTGTATTTAATATCAATTTTAGTGTTTTTACTTCCCTTCAATAATTGCGAAGCATCTTCTTTAAAATCGGTAAGATTTACATCGCCTATTTGAATAATTTCATCACCAGCTTTTAAACCAGCTTTGTCTGCAGGATAATTTTTATAAGGCTCACGGATAATTAGTTTTCCTTCTTTACGAGATACCAATGCGCCAATTCCAGTGTACTCACCAGTGTTGTTTATTTTAAATTTTGCAACATCTTGCTCATTAAAATACACCGTATAAGGATCAAGTTCCGCCAACATCGTTTTAATGGCTTTGTCCATTAAATCTGCAGGATTGGTCTGGTCAACATAATTCATGTTAACAGTTTTGAAAAGCGTTGTAAAAATTTCTATCTGCTTGGCAATTTCAAAAAAGTCCTCTTTGAAACTTACTCCCACAAATAAAAAACCTCCTGCAAGTACAGGAAGAATATACCTTTTTTTGATTGTAGCCAACATAATTATCCTTTTTTCTTGAAGAATCTTCGTTTAATCAAGATGAACACTCCTACGAAAATAAGAATAAAGGGCCAAATACTGATGATACTTAACATAAAATTGGACAAACCGTTAAAACCTTCCTTTAAAGAGTTCCATATTTTGCCTCCATAAGATACTGTTGCACCACTTTCAGAAGCATTATACGTATACATTTGGATATTTACGGTACTCATTGAAACGCGATTTTGCATGTATTTCAGTTGGCCTTCTTTGGCTTCTATTTCTTCACGAATTTCTGCAAGTTTCTTTTCGATTTCCAGCATTTCTGAAACCTTAGACGCTTTTGACAATAATTGCAAATAGCGTTCTTCTAGTTTCTTTTTCGATTTCATACGTGACTCGGTGTCTACATATTCTTCGGTAACATCTTGTTGAGAAATTTCTTTTCTGTCAAAGTGTTGAACTCCTTTACTGATATCAGCAATAAATGTATCAAAATGTTGGCTTGGAATTCTAATGGTTAAATTGCGATACACCGATTCATCATTTTTCCCCGACTCATCATTTTGAATTATCGCTTTGTATTTCTTAATGTCTGTATCAGATTTTCATAGGAAGTGGATAAATCTGAAGTTTGAAAACTTAAATCGGCTGTTTTGATGATTTTAGTTTCGGACTGTGATGGATTTACTGGGCTGGCCGCCGAATCTACAGCAGCAGCTTCATAAGCAGCAGCTTTAGCGGGTGATTTTAATTCTGAAACCATCATTGCGCTATTACTAACACTTTCGGCTTCAACATCTTTACAAGAAATAAACAAACTGGCTGCTAAAAACAGGATAAATGGAGTGCGCATAAGATATAGAATTTATAGGTTTTGATTTACAATATTCTATATCAAAAAGTTAGCCAAAGAATAATATACATTTAAAACAATGTGAATATTATTTTAAACTTCATAGGTTGATTGTTAAAATTATTAATATGCATAGGAATTTTAGAAATAAATATAATTATATAGCCTTTTCATTAATTCATAGATTAATAATATACTAATAAATATAGGAATTATGTAAGGTCTCCACGATTGCATTCGTCCATAACCATAATCTTCGTAGTGATATTCTAGTTTTTGACGACGTTTTTTTTCACTAATATATTTCCAGTATATAATTCCCAATAACAATAATTCAATTCCAACTAGAATGAACGTATTAATGTCTTGAAATTTAGTACTCTTCATTTTAATAATTCAATTTCCCTACATGACGCATCACACGCAAGGTTTTGTTTTTTCTTCGCTCAACATAAGAAGATGAATTAATGGCTTTGTATTTTCTAGGACTTGGTAAAATGGCGGCAATAGAAGCGGCTTCGTATTTCGTTAAATTTTTAGCGCTTTTATGAAACCAATGACGACTCGCGGCTTCGGCACCATATACGCCATCCCCCATTTCTATACTGTTTAAATAGACTTCCATGATGCGTTTTTTACCCCAAATGAGTTCAATAAGTACTGTATAATAAGCTTCGAGTGCTTTACGAACATAACTTCGGCCTTGCCATAAAAAAACGTTTTTAGCAGTTTGCTGGGATATGGTGCTTCCGCCTTTTAATTTTTTTCCTTTTAAATTACTGTTCATCGCTTTGTTCATTGCTGAAAAGTCGAAACCGTTATGTTTCATAAACATTCCGTCTTCGCTGGCAACAACCGCTTTTTGTAAATTCATCGAAATATCCTCTAAAGGAACCCAATCATGACTGCAAACCATTTCTTTACCATCGGCATTATGCTCAAATGCTCTTACTATCATTAACGGTGTGAACGGAACTGGAACAAATTTGAATAAAATCACTAATGCAATTGAGACAACATTAAACCAAATGAATAATTTAATTAAGAACTTTTTTACTTTGCCCCAAAAGGTTAAGTTTTCTTTCTTTTTAGATGGTTTAGATGTGTTTTTTGTAGGTGTAGGTTTCTTTGCTGCCATTATATTAAATCTGCTAATTCTTGTCCTATTAAACTTCCTATTGCCACGCCCATGCCTCCCATACGAACGCCGCAATATACGTTAGAAGATAATTGTTTTACAATTGGTTTTTTGTGTGAGCCAACGCCCATGATACCGCTCCAGCGTTGTGCAATTTGATGAGGAGTGTTAGGCAATATTACGGTTGATAGGATTTCTTCCAGTTTATTTTGAATTAATTGAGTTTGTTCGAGTCTAGTCGTGGTTTCTCCTTCAAAATCAAGGTTTCTTCCTCCGCCTAAAAGGATTCTGTTGTTTATGTTTCTAAAATAATAGTACCCTTTGTCTAAATGAAAAGTACCTTTGATATCTAAATCTGGAATAGGTTCAGTTATTATAACTTGTGCACGTGCTGGCTTTACTTCTCCTTGAGTTAATTCCTGTGCAAAACCATTGGTTGCAAACAATAACTTTTTGGTTTTAAATGTATAGTCATTCAGTTGAACTTCAACACTATTTCCTGCATCAGAAAATTGTTTAACTGTTTGATTGTTTAAAATCATGATGTTTTTTGAATAAGCTTCTTTTAAAAGTGCCTGCATCATGTTTCCGGTATCTATTTGAGCTTCAAATGGATTAAAAATTGTGTATTCCTTTATGTTCTTGAAGCCGAATCGGTCTACATTTTTTTCAAAAACATCCGTTTTAAACAATGGTCTTAGAATATCATTAATAAAAGGAAGCTTTTGAAGACATTCGATATATGTAGTTTCATCATTTTCTAAAAACAATTCATATCCGCCATGAGGTTTTAAATCAATGGCTTGATCACCCAAATTTTTGCGTAACAAATGTAAACCCGACCAACGTTTTTTTACCAGCTCAATTACTTCTTCTTCAGAATGCGTTTTTAAATCGTCAATAATTTCAGATAAAGAGCCAAAACAAGCAAAACCAGCATTCTTTGTGCTGGCTCCTTCGGGTAACATTCCTTTTTCAAGCACTAAAATCTTGCTTTCTGGGAAACGCTCACGAAGCCGTAATGCTGAGTGTAAACCAACAATTCCACTACCAACAATGGTATAATCAACGTTAGTAAACCAATTTTTTATCTCCCAATAACTTAAGTGCATTTTCTGTAACTAATTTGAAAGGTTGTTCCTTTATTTAACTCTGAATGAAGTACTTTTATTTTTCCTTTGTGGTATTCTTCAACTATTCTTTTGGTTAAGGAAAGTCCAAGACCCCATCCTCTTTTTTTGGTTGTAAATCCCGGCTCAAAAATACTATTAAATAAATTCTTTGGAATACCTTTTCCAGTATCCGATACTTTAATTTTTGCATTCCCAAATTCTTCTTCAATAGTAATTAGTATCGAACCACGTCCTCTCATGGCATCAATAGCATTTTTTACTAAATTTTCTATGGTCCATCCGTGAAGCGTTGGATTTAGTTTAACAGGAATTTCTTTTTCAGGAGCTTTAAAAGTAAAATTTACTTGACCTTCAAAACGTGATTCTAAATAGTTATAGGCATTTTTAGTTTCTGAAATTAGATCTTTTATTTCGAGAATAGGTTCAGAACCAATTTTAGAAAAACGATCAGTAATATTTTGGAGTCTAGTAATGTCTTTTTCAATTTCTTCAACCATGGTCGAATCAATATTATCAGCTTTCATTATTTCTACCCAACCAATCAGGGATGATAAAGGAGTTCCAATTTGATGCGCGGTTTCTTTGGCCATACCCGCCCAAAGTTTGTTCTGAACTGAAACTTTTGAGGCTTTGTAGTAGTTATATACTAAAGCACCAAAAAGGAGTATAATAGTAATTAAAGCAATAGGGTAATACTTTAATTGCCTTAATAACTGAGAGTTAGTGTAGTATAAGTATTGGTAATTATTTTTATCAATGCTAATTTCAATTTTGTTATTGGCAGTTTTAAATTGTTGTAAAAGCTTTCTAGATCGTATAGAATCTTTTAATATTTCTTCATCAATGTTATTAACGCTTAAAATACTGTCGTTTTTATCAACAAGAATAGTGGGAATAGTACCGTTGTTTGTTAAAATCTGAAGTGGTAAATCAACTTCGGTATCATCGGTAGCATTTTGAAGGGTTTTTTGGGCAGTTGCCCAAAGTTCCATTTTATTTCTTTCTTCTTTTTTAAAAATTTGTACCAAAGTGTATGTATTCCACAAAATGAGAACGATTATCAAAAATGAAAATCCAACAAGAACCCAACGTGTAATACTATTTTTTTCTGAAAAAAGCATAAAAATAAAAAGTGTGGTTAAATATAGTAAAATCTAAAATATCAGTTTAACAATCCTGCTTTAAAAACATTTCTATTTATTACTTTTGCTCTAAACGATTTTTAAAATGAAAAGTTTCCAACCGTCTGAATTGCCAACGGCTCAATTACAAACCTATTTGCAAGGTGCTATTGCTCCAAGACCAATAGCTTTTGCTAGTACTCTTAACGAAGAAGGAGTGCCAAACTTATCTCCGTTTAGTTTTTTTAACATATTCAGCGCTAATCCACCTATTTTAGTTTTTTCACCTTCAAGACGTGTTCGTGATAATACTACAAAACATACGTTAGAAAATGTTTTGACCACTAAAGAAGTTGTTATAAACGTTGTAAATTATGATATAGTGCAACAAACGTCTTTATCAAGTACAGAATATGGTGATGGAGTTAATGAATTTGAAAAAGCGGGACTAACCGCAATTCCTTCAGATTTAGTAAAACCATTTCGTGTGGCAGAATCACCAGTGCAGTTTGAATGTAAAGTTAACGATGTTATAGCTTTAGGAACCGAAGGTGGAGCAGGGAATTTAGTAATTTGTGAAATTGTAAAAGTTCATATTAAAGAGGAAGTTTTAAGCGAAAGTGGAGGAATTGACCAACATAAAATTGATTTGGTTTCTCGTTTAGGAGGAAATTGGTATTCGCGTTCAAATATGGGATTATTTGAAGTGCCAAAACCTTTGGTAACTCTTGGTATTGGTGTCGATTCGATTCCTGATTATATCAAAAAGGATTCTTTTTTTACAGGTAACGATTTAGGAATGTTAGGAAATATTGAAGCATTGCCTACCGATGAAGAAATCGCTATATTTGTCCAAGAGAATTTTACTGTGAAAGCAGTTTTAAGTGCTGATGATCGATTGAAAGTCAATCAATTGGCAAAAGAATATTTAGATAAACAAGACATACTTTCAGCATGGAAAGTATTGTTAGCAAAGCAATAAATTAAAGTTATCATGGAAGTTACAGGAAGAATTAAAGTGATTAACCCCACACAAGAGGTTAGCGCATCATTCAAGAAAAGAGAGTTAGTGGTTACTACTGATGAGCAGTATCCTCAACACATTATGATTGAATTTACTCAGGCAAAGGTGGATGATTTAAACAACTTCCAAGTGGGTGAGCAAGTAAAAGTTTCTATCAATTTAAGAGGTCGTGAGTGGACTAATCCTCAAGGAGAAACTAAATATTTCAATTCTATTCAAGGTTGGAGAATTGAGCGTTTACAACAAGGAGCCCCATCAGGTCAAGAAATGCCGGCTATGCCAGCTGCACAGGCTTTTGAACCAGCGCCAAGCTTTAACGAAGAAGAGCATGATGATCTTCCATTCTAATTTTTGATACAAATATTAGAATTTAGATATTAAAATGTCATACTGAGCTTGGCGAGGTATGACATTTTTTAATTTTTTCGTCTTTTATCTATTTTGTAAAGATGTATTTTATAACCAAAGAATTATATTTTCCGCCTGTTGAGCAAACATCACCTGAAGGTGTTTTGGCAGTAGGAGGCGATTTGTCTCCTGAACGATTGCTATTGGCCTATAAGAATGGAATTTTTCCT
>CAMLKV010000015.1 GCA_946480635.1 uncultured Flavobacterium sp. | reverse complement strand
ATAAACTCTTTATATTGTTGTAATCCTAAAGCATCAAATTTAGTTTTGATAAAATACTCAACAGCTTTAACGTCGTGATTGGTTGTTTTCTCTGTTTCTTTTATCCAAAGCGCATCTTCAGTAGAGAAGTTTTCATACATTTTGCGTAGCTCAGTAAACAAACTTTTGTTAATTCCAGATAGTTGCGGAATACCTGCTTCACAAAGCGCAATAAAGTATTCCACTTCGATTAAAACACGGTATTTTATTAAAGCTTCTTCAGAAAAATAAGGAGATAGAGAAACAGTTTTATTTCTATAACGACCATCAATAGGTGAAATAGCGTTCAATTCAGTCAGTTGCATGTTGTTGTGTTGTTTTTAAGAAAAGGCAAAAATAAAGATTAGTTATGAGTTATGACACGAAAAAAATATTTTTATTTTTTGAACTGGTGAAGCATTTATGAGTTATAAGTTTTTTGTCCAAAGTTTCAAAGTTGTTGAATTATTATGCAATTAAACATTTGTTTATTGTTCTATTCATAACTCATAATTCATAACTCTCTCAAGTCCTTCACTGGCACTCATTGCTAAAACTTCTAGAGGATTTACTAAATCATAAATAGTAGCAGGTTTTGGATCAATGTAATAAACTGGAATATGAGGTTTAGCATAATGCATTAGACCAGCTGCGGGATATACTTGTAATGATGTACCAATTATAATAACAATATCTGCTTCTTTCATCATTGGAATAGCGTCATCGATTGCTGGAACTGCTTCACCAAACCATACAATGTGTGGGCGGAGTTGATTTCCGTTTTTGTCAGTATCACCTAAATTTAGATCTTCTGTCCAATCTAAAATATAATTTTCGTTGGCTATGCTTCTTACTTTGGTTAATTCGCCATGAAGATGTAAAATAGTAGAGCTACCTGCTTTTTCGTGTAAATTATCTACGTTTTGAGTGATGATTTGGATTTCAAACTCCTTTTCTAATTCGGCTAATATTTCGTGACCACGATTGGGTTTTACTTTTTTAAGTTGCGCACGACGTTTATTATAAAAATCTAAAACTAAAGCAGGATTTTTTCGCCACCCTTCAGGTGAAGCTACTTCCATAATATCATGATTTTCCCATAATCCGTTTGAGTCTCTAAAAGTGTTTATTCCACTTTCGGCACTCATACCAGCACCAGTAAGCACAACAATTTTCTTTTTCATTTAGTTTTGATTAAGATTTTCTCCAAATTGCAGTATATAACCGTTGTTGTCATATATAGCAAACTCTCTCATGTCCCAGTCAAAATTTTCGATTGGATAAACAATTTTACACGAATCTTTGACTTTGTTCCAAAGTGTCTCTACATCACTAATATTAAAATAGAAAGAACCAGTAAAATTAATTCCATTATAATCATCATCTTTGTGTATAGCTGCCCAGCCCCAATCTAGGTTTTTTTCTCCACAAATAAAGCCTAAACTATTTGTATAAAATTGTATGGTTTCTTCAAGGTTTTCAGTCCATAACATAGGAGTAAGACTATTGAATTTCATTTCGGGAATCTTTAAATTATGATATCTTTGTCCGAAAATAATCAAAATCTACCGAAATGCAATCGTTATTTCAAGACGAAAACTATTTAGAATATCTAGAAACTTTTATTTCAGAAAATCGTGTAGCGGGTTTTAAACGTGTCTTAGCGAATAGAACTAAGCATTTTACAGTGGTTTGTGAAGATGTTTACCAATTGCATAATACAAGTGCTGTAATGCGCAGTTGTGAAGTTTTTGGAATTCAGGAGTTGAACGTTGTAGAGCAAAAGTTTGGAAAAAAAATTGATAAGGAAATTGCATTAGGTGCAGAAAAATGGGTAGATATAAATCGTTTCTCAAATATACAGGATTCTATAAACGATTTAAAAGCTAGAGGTTACCAAATTATTGCTACTACACCTCATGAAAATGATTGTATGCTCGAGGATTTTGATATAACTAAACCTTCGGCTATTTTTTTTGGTACAGAACGTCATGGACTTTCAGAAGAAGTGATTAATCAGGCCGATGGTTATTTAAAAATTCCCATGGTTGGTTTTACAGAGAGTTTGAATATTTCGGTATCTGCAGCAATTATTTTGCAAAATATTTCGACGCGATTGCGTCATTCAGAGATTAATTGGAAACTTACTCAAGCTGAATTGTTAGAAAAGAGAATTGATTGGACTCGAAAATCAATTAAGGATATCGATTTTATTACACAGAAATATTTAGAGAATTTAAATGTCAAAAAACAATAGCAGTATAAACAACAGTTTTCGTTGATTTTGAAATTTTCATTGATATTGAAGTTGATTACTTTTTCTTTAAAATTTTATATTCTTCATAGCAACCATTTATTGCATCAAGTACTTGTAAATCATTAGCTGATTTAGTAAAAGCTTCAGAATAATTACAACGTTCCAAAATTTCGAGTAATTCTTTTTCGTTAATCCCAAACATTAAGTAAATGGCTTGACGGTCGTATTTGTTTTGTAGAATATTACGAAGATTTTCGTCGTTGCGAATTTCACGTAATTTTTTAAGCTCCTTAGGTCTTTTTCCGAAGAAATTGTACAGCGCATCTGCAGGGTTAAATAATGAACCCATTACTCTGTTGAATGCATTTGGAGAGCTTTCTCCACTTTCATATCTTTTTGTTAAACCAGCAATAGAATACCAATAGTTCTCTCTTTCTGGAATTAATTTAGCATCCACTTCTAGATAACCAGTAAGTGTATAAGGAGGAATAACAATTTCTTCTAAAGCGTATGCTTTTTCTGTTAATTTGATACGCGTGTTTTGACTTTTTATCCAGTCATTTGTAACTTTTATCTCTATCGACTGAAATCCTAAACAAGATATTAAGAGAATATCATTAACATCTGCATTAATTTCAAAATTACCTTTTGCATCGGAAATTGCACCTCTAACTTTATTGGTATTTACAACATTTGCATTCCAAATGGGTAGTAAATTATTATCGTTTATGATGGTACCTTTTACAGTAGTAGTTTCTTGTGAAAATCCTGTAAGTGAAAATATAAATAAAAAGAAAACAGTAAAATATCTCATGCCTAAATTTGTTGGGCTAATGTAATTATTCATTACGAGATATTTTACTGTTTTTATATAATTATAAGAAAATTAACAAAAAGTGTTAATCTCTTCTTGGTCTTCTTGATCTTGGTTGATCAGATGAAGATGAAGAACGTCTTGGTGCAGAACTTGAACGTCTTTCGTTTCTTGGAGCTCTTTCAGAAGAATCGCTTCTTCTCTCAGGTCTTCCTTCGCCACGTCTTTCAGTTCTTGGAGCTCTGTCAGATGAGCGAGATTCGCTTCTTCCGCCAAATCCACCTTCTCTTCTTCCGCCTGAACTTCTTTCACCTCTAAATCCACCATCTCTTCTTCCTCCAGAATTTCTTCCGTTATGGTCACGACGTGATGAATTTCCACCACCATCGTTTTTAGAAATTTCAACGTTGATTCGTCTTCCGTTAAGGTCAAAACCATTTAAAATGTCCATTACTTTAGCTGTGTGCTCACCATCAGTATTAAAGAAAGAGAAACCTTCTTTAACATCTACCTTGAATACATCGTCACGGCCTAATTCTAATGTTTCTTTTAAGAAGTCTTTTAATTGCATCCAATCGAAATCGTCTCTTGCGCCAATATTGATGAAGTAACGAACCGGATCTCCAGCTCTGATTTCTCTTGGTTCAGAACTTCTTTCTCCTCTTTCACCACCTTGACTAGATAAATCACGTTTTGATTTGTAGTATGATAAGAAACGATTGAATTCTACAGAAACCATTCTTTTTACTAGTTCTTCCTTAGATAAATCTTGGAAAACTTCGTAGATAGCTGGTAAGTAGTTGTCAATTTCATGATCAACTTCTGTATCGTGAATTTTGTTTGCTAAGTGTAATAACTGGATTTCACAGATTTCGATTCCGCTTGGGATTGATTTTTCCTCAAATTTTTGTTTGATGATTTTTTCAATCGCATGGATTTTTCTGATTTCACTCTTAGTTACAATAACAATAGAAGTACCTAATTTACCTGCACGACCTGTACGACCTGAACGGTGGTTGTAGGTTTCTATTTCATCAGGTAATTGGTAGTTTACTACGTGTGTAACGTTGTCTACGTCGATTCCACGAGCAGCAACATCGGTAGCAACCAACATTTGAATTTGACGACCACGGAATGCTTTCATTACTCCGTCACGTTGTGCTTGAGATAAGTCACCGTGTAAAGCTGCTGCATTGTATCCGTCTTCGATTAATTTTTCTGCAACAGATTGTGTATCACGTTTTGTACGACAGAAAACAACCGAGAAGATATCCGGATTAGCATCTGCTAAACGTTTTAACGCTTCGTAACGGTCACGAGCGTTTACCATGTAAAATTCGTGAGATACTGTTGAAGAACCTGAGTTTTTAGCTCCTACAGTAATTTCCTGTGGTTCATGCATGAATTGTTTTGCAATTCTTGCAACTTCCTGCGGCATTGTAGCCGAGAATAACCAAGTGTTTTTTTCGTCTGGAGTGTCAGATAATATCGAGCAGATATCTTCATAGAATCCCATGTTTAACATTTCGTCTGCTTCATCAAGCACACAAAAGTTAATGTTTTTAATGTTTACAAGCCCACGATTAATCATGTCTTGCATTCTACCAGGAGTAGCCACAATAATTTGTGCACCTCTTTTTACTTCACGCGCCTGCTCGGTAATGCTTGCACCACCATAAACCGCAACGGTGTGTAAGCCCTTAATGTATTTTGAATATTGTTTAATCTCGTTAGTGATTTGTAAACAAAGTTCACGTGTTGGCGATAAAATTAAGCCTTGAGTGCTTTTGTCATCAGCGTCGATTTTCTGGATTAACGGAAAGCCGAATGCGGCTGTTTTACCTGTTCCAGTTTGTGCTAATGCTACAATGTCTGTGTTTTGCTCCAATAGTATTGGAATCGCTTTTTCCTGTACTTCTGACGGATTCTCAAATCCTAGATCTTTAACCGCCAGCAGTAGCGATTCATTCAATCCTAATTGTTCAAATTTATTCATTATGTATTTTTAAATTGGGTGCAAAAGTAGTGTTTATAAACGATATAAACTAGCACAAAATCTTTATTTGTGAAATTATTAGTATTTGATAATCAATAATTTAGAAAAAAGGCTATCAAAATTATTTGATGATTTGAGGATTTTAATGGCTATTTATTAAGAATTTTTCAATAAAATTAACATTGGTTAAGAAAGGAAATTAACTGTTTTACTGCTTTTCCACGATGACTAATTGTAGACTTTTCTTCAATTGACATTTCTGCAAATGTAATTTCGTAACCATCAGCTATAAAAATTGGATCATAACCAAAACCGTTTGTTCCTTTGCGTTCGTGAATAATTTCACCATCAATTATTCCTGTAAACAAATGTTGTTCACCATTAAGATTTAAGGCAATAACTGTCTTAAAATTAGCTTTTCTGTTGGCTTTTTCAGAAAGTTCAAATAATAATTTGTCGATATTTTTATTGTCGTCCTTTTCTTCTCCTGCATAACGTGCCGAATACACTCCTGGAGCTCCATTTAGTGCATCAACTTCTAATCCGCTATCATCTGCAAAACAAGGATAACCGTAATTTTCAGTAACATAATTTGCTTTAAGTATTGCATTGCCTTCAATCGTATTAGCAGTTTCGGGAATGTCAACATCACAACCAATGTCTTCCAGACTCAAAATAGTAATGTTTGAAGGAACTAATAGCTGCATTTCTTTTATTTTGTTTTTGTTGTTTGAGGCGAAAACGAGTTGCATTTATCTAAAATTTTAGGATTATGCCAAAGGTAGGTGTTTGATTTTGCTTTTAAAAACCAATTTTGATGTAAAGAAATGGGAAAGTGTTAAAAAGTAAAAAGTCGAGGTGGAGCCCCCGACTTTTTGTCGAATGTGTAACCACATTGCTGTGTCATTCGGTTGCAAATGTATGCTTAATTTTTAGCTTTTAATGATAAAATCATACTTTTTATTTAAAGTTTTTATTTTTTGCATTACAATATGACTTTAATAGTATTAAACTCAAGTAGTCGAAAATATGTTAATCAATAGTTAATTAATTGATTTTTAGATTTTTAAATTTAAAAAAGTTGTATCTTTAAGTTGTAATTCTGATTAGTCATTATAGTAATTATTTATATTGTCGGTAGAGTCGAGGACGAAATTGACATTTGATTAATCAGAATCATACATATTGGAGGCCCGTTTTACGGGCCTCTTTATTTTTTAGCCCTGATGGAAACGGCATCCTTTTGTTTTTTTCTTTAGAAAACAAAAGATAAAGTGATCTCGTCTTTTGGACGAGAGAATAGCTTCTAAAAATAATTATAAATTTCAATACTAAAATACCATAGAAATAGTTACTTTTGAGCCGATTATAAAATCGTAAAAATTTACATTTTTGAATTATGGTTAAAGATTTATTTGAAAGAATACAAAACAATAAAGGGCCGTTAGGTAAATGGGCTTCACAAGCAGAAGGATATTATGTTTTCCCAAAATTAGAAGGTGATTTAGGACCTAGAATGAAGTTTCATGGAAAAGAAATTTTAAACTGGTCAATTAATGATTATTTAGGTTTAGCAAATCACCCTGAAGTGAGAAAAGCTGATACAGATGCTGCTCTTCAATATGGTGCTGCTTACCCAATGGGAGCACGTATGATGTCTGGTCATACAAATTACCACGAACAATTAGAAAAAGAGCTTGCCGAGTTTGTAATGAAGCCTGCTGCCTACTTATTGAATTTTGGTTACCAAGGAATGGTGTCAATTATTGATGCTTTGGTTACTAAAAATGATATTATTGTTTATGATGTTGATTCTCACGCTTGTATTATTGATGGTGTTCGTTTGCACATGGGTAAGCGTTTTACTTATAAGCACAATGATTTAGAGAGCATGGAAAAAAACCTTCAACGCGCTACTAAAATGGCTCAGGAAACTGGCGGAGGAATTTTATTTATTACCGAAGGTGTTTTTGGAATGCGAGGACAACAAGGTAAGTTGAAAGAAATTGTAGAAATGAAGAAAAAATACAATTTCCGTTTATTAGTTGATGATGCTCATGGTTTTGGTACTTTAGGTAAAACTGGTGCTGGAGCAGGTGAGGAGCAAGGATGTCAAGATGGTATTGATGTGTACTTCTCTACATTTGCTAAATCGATGGCAAATATTGGGGCTTTCGTAGCTGCTGATCAAGATGTAATTGATTATTTAAAATATAACTTACGTTCACAAATGTTTGCTAAAGCATTACCAATGATTCAAACAATTGGTTCTTTGAAGCGTTTGGAATTATTACGTAAGTCTTCTGAAATTAAAGACAAACTTTGGGTTAACGTTAATTCATTACAAAATGGATTAAAAGAAAGAGGATTTAATATTGGGGATACTAATACTTGTATTACTCCAGTATACTTAGAGGGTTCTATTCCTGAAGCAATGGTAATGGTAAATGATTTACGTGAAAACTATGGTATTTTCCTTTCTATCGTTGTGTATCCAGTAATTCCTAAAGGTATTATTTTGTTAAGAATGATTCCTACGGCTTCACACACTCAAAAAGATATTGATGAGACTTTATCAGCTTTCGAAGCCATTCGTGAGAAATTAACTAACGGAACTTATAAGGCTTTAGCAGAAGCTAATGTTGAAAATGTTTCTTAATACGTTAAGTTAAAATAAATAAAAGCCCAATCGAAAGATTGGACTTTTTATTTTATAGATCTTTTTTATAGGTTCTTCTTCTTTTATGAATTGTTGGGTCAAAGTTTTTCCATAAGTTATGCATAGCGTGGTTTTCTTCTAACTCCTGAGTTCGTATAAATTTTTTGATTTTCTGAGCTTTAAAAACCTTATAGTATTCGTCAAAAATGATTGCAGTAATCCCTTTGTTTTGATACTCAGGGCTTATGCCAATTAAGTAAAAAACAACTTCTTCAGACTCTTTTTTAGCTTTCAGTAAGTGATAAAATCCAAAAGGGAATAGCTTTCCATTCGCTTTTTGCATTGCTCTTTCAAAAGAAGGCATTACTATAGTAAAGCCAATCATTTTATTGTTTTTATCCATGAAAAATTTAATGTATTCAGGATTGATGAAACTGATGTATTTCTTTTTGAAATAATCTCTCATTTCATCATTAATTTTTACAAATGTTTGTAATACAGAGTATGTCTCGTTAAATAAATCAAACATTTGATCAACATAAGGCATTACATCTTTTGATTTCGTAAAATTTAAAACTCTTACGCCATAACGATCCTTAATCATTTGACTGGCGCGTTGAAATGGTGCTGGATTTACAGCTTCCATAGAGAAATAGCTTTCGAAATATTCTTTTTCGACTGTCATTCCTAGTTTTTCAAAATGTTCCTTGTAGTAGGGATGACTGTACCATGAAACCATTGTACCCAATTGATCAAAACCTTCGGTTAGAACTCCTACTTTATCTAGATTGGTGAAACCTATGGGGCCTTCGGCCATTTCCATCCCATGTTTTTTACCCAATTCGTAAACTTTCTCTAATAAAGTTTTGGTGACTTCAATGTCATCAATTACATCAAACCATCCAAAACGGACTTTCTTTTTTTCTTGTAATTTAACTTCGTCCCAATTAATTATTGCTGCTACTCGGCCAACAATTTCATTGTTTTTGTATGCTAAATACAATTCTACTTCTGCAGTTTTTAGAGCCGGATTTTTGTCTTTATTAAAAGTTTCGACCTCTTCTGATATAATTGGTGGAATCCAGTAATCGTTTCCTTTGAAAATTTTGAACGGGAATTTTACAAATTCGGTAATTTCTTTTTTGGTATGTATTTGTTTAATGGTAATCATAAAAATTATGGCGTTTCTTCAAGGTCATCTAATCTTTTCTTTTTAGGTTCTTCTTTTACTTCTTGTTCAGTATCGCTTGAAGGTTCAATATCATTGTCTTTGTTTCTGCGTTTTTTTCTTTCAGCTTTTTTGGCAGCTTTTTTAAGTTTCTCAGGAGTTTTTATAGTTCTTTTTCCGCCTCCTTCTCCTTCTTTTCCATCTCCTTTTTCTTTAACTTCTTTTCCGTCTTTGATTTGAATGTCTTTGTGTTTTTTGTCAAACCTCCAAGAGAAACCTATCCCTCCGTAGAAAATAGAAGGAGTGTATTTTATGTTTTTTGCAATGTTAATATCTAATTGTAGATTGTCTTTTAATAGATGAGTTGCTCCAACTGCAATGAAACCATCTGAATAATAATCACCTTTTACGCCTCTATTTTCTAAGAAAGCTGACCATTTTTCGTGAACACCACATGTTAATGTAAGGATGTAACCGAAATTTTGTGTTTCTGATGCAATTTTGTCGGCTATTAAATTAGTTACTAAAACCCAACGGCTTCCAAATCTGTTTTGAGCAATTGCCATAACTTTAGGACTTACTACTGCTTCGCCAGGAATGCTATAATCATTATCCATGGTGTAGTTTACGCCAACATAACCAGAAATGGCAGGGATTAACTGTTTCCATTTAAAACGATGATTGGCTCTCCAACTATAGATGTTTGGTTTTTCTTCTCCTTTTTTGAATGGATCATAGAATAGATACTTTGCTCCAAGGGTTGAATTTCTTAAACCACTTCTATTTTTATCAATAAATAAACTTGAATATTTATCCATCTGAAATTGAACATCTAGGGTAACTTCTAGTTGCTCTTTCCAAACACCATAACGCGCACTTAAATCCAATCCGAAGCCTTTTGCATCATAATCCAAAATATTATGTGATTCCTTAATATAATATACTCCAGACTCTATTTGAAGTACTTTTTTTCCAACCGAGAACGCTCCAGCAGACTTACCGGGTCTGTTTGAATTAATTTGATCTGTAAACTGTGAATATATCGAACTCGAACTGATTAAGGCACTTAATAAAAAAAGCAATTTGAATACTCTCATAGGTTTAGGGTTTGGTTTGACCAAATGTAGTATATTTTATTATTATTTTAAGAAAGAGCTAAATCAAATATGCTTATTTTTGAAAAAAAATTACAATGCAAGAAGCTTCTCTTACAGGTTTATTTAAAACTATCGTTTATATAATTGGATTCTATTACTTAGTCAAAATATTGGCACGTATTTTTATGCCAATTTTAATGAAATCGATGATGAATAAAGCACAAGAAAACTTTAATCGTCACTATCAGCAAGGTAACTTCAACCAGTCTGATGTTAATGATACTTTTACTCAAGAAAAACCACAACGAGATTTTAAAAAACCAACGAAACAGGTTGGAGAATATGTTGATTACGAGGAAGTAAAAGATTAAATAGAAGCTTTTTAATTTCTTTAAATAAACTGAAAAACGAAAACTAAGACAGGATACTAAAAAATTAGTATCTTCACGCCTTATTTGATTCAACCAAAATTTTATGAACAAACTAAAACGTTTTTATCCGCATGCACTGGCTGTATTGGGCTTTGTGCTGGTGTCACTTATTTATTTTTATCCGGTTTTACAAGGAAAAAAAATTCTGCAATCAGACATTGTTCAGTATACTGCTATGGCAAAAGAACAAAATGATTTTAGAGCAGAATATGACGCTGAACCCTATTGGACAAATAGCGCTTTTGGTGGAATGCCAACCTATCAGTTAGGAGCTAATTATCCTCATAATTATATAAAATCATTAGACGGATTAATTCGTTTTTTACCTCGCCCTGCCGATTATTTATTCTTATATTTTGTTGGATTCTATATTCTATTGATGACATTACGAATAAAGCCTTTAAAAGCTTTTTTTGGCGCTTTGGCTTTTGGTTTTTCAACCTATTTAATAGTTATTTTAGGTGTTGGTCATAATGCAAAAGCACATGCTATTGCTTATATGCCAATGGTTGTTGCTGGAGTTTTATTGGTTTATCAAAGAAGATATTTAGTAGGAGGATTGCTTACTCTTTTAGCTGCAGCTTTAGAGATTAACGCAAACCACTTCCAAATGACATATTATTTACTAATTCTGTTATTGGTAATTGCAGCTTATTACAAAATTCAAGCTATTAAAGCTAAAGACTTTGGACATCTATGGAAATCAGCTGTAGTATTTGCTGTTGCAGGTATTTTAGCTATTGGTGCCAATGCTACAAACATTATGGCTACTTCAGAGTATGCTAAAGAAAGTACAAGAGGAAAAAGCGAATTGACTTTTAATGCTGATGGGACTAAAAAGACCGAAGCAACTTCAATGACTTATGATTATATCACAGAGTATAGCTACGGAATATTAGAAAGTTTCAATTTAATTTCACCAAGAATTTTTGGAGGTTCTAATAGTGAAAACATTGGAACAAATTCTGAAATGTATAAATATGTAGTTGCTCAAAATGTACCAGAGGATCAAGCAAAAGAGATTGTAAAAGGTTTACCAACATATTGGGGAGACCAACCTATTGTTGCTGCACCTGCTTATATTGGAGCAATTGTTTTCTTTTTAGCTATTGTTGCTTTATTTGCTGATAAAAGAAAAATTAAATATGCATTTCTTGCTGGAGCTTTGATTTCGTTGTTTTTATCATGGGGTAAAAATTTCCCGTTATTGACTGATTTCTTTATCAATTATGTGCCAATGTACAACAAGTTTAGAGCAGTATCTTCTATACAAGTTGTATTAGAAATTTGTATTCCTGTTCTAGCAATTATGGGATTACAGTCTTTCTTTAAGCTTGAAGAAAAAGAAAAATGGGCTAGTTTATGGAAATCTGGAGCAGTAAGTGTAGGTGTTTTAGTATTGTTGTTCCTTTTTAAAGGAAGCTTCAGTTTTGCAGGAGGAAGTGACTCATATTTTATTCAATCATATGGGCCAGAATTTGTTGACGCTTTAAAAGCCGATAGAAAATCAATGTTTTCAGCTGATTTATTGCGTTCTACCTTTTTTATAATTGTTGCTTTTGGAGCTTTATGGTTGTCTATTAAGAATAGAATTTCTGAAAAAGTAGCAATAATTCTTGTTGGAGTTTTAATGGTAGCCGATTTGTTCTTTATTGATAAAAATTATTTGAATGCTTCAAGTTTTGTGTCAGCTCACGAAGTTGATGAACCATTTATAGAAGCTCCTTTTGATGAAGCGATTTTAAAGGACCAATCACATTACAGAGTATTTGAAGTTTCTCAAAATGCCATGAGTGACCCAAGAGCTTCCTATTTTCACAAATCTATAGGTGGTTATCATGCAGCAAAACCACGTAGAATGCAAGAGTTGTTTGACTATCAAATTGTAAAAAACAACTTGGAAGTACTTAATATGTTGAATGTTAAGTATCTTATTCAAACTAACGAAAAAGGTGAACAAATAACTATCAAAAGTACTGGAGCTAACGGAAATGCTTGGTTTGTAAAAGAAATTAAAGAGTTGAATTCTGCTGATGCTGAAATGAAAGCGTTGACGAAATTTGATTCTAAGAATGTAGCTTTTGTAAACGGTAATGAATTTAAAATTGCAACGAAACAGTTTGTAAAAGATACAACTGCAGTTATTAAGCTTGATTCATACAAATCAAATGAATTAAAGTATACTTCAAATAATCCAAATAATGGTTTCGCAGTTTTCTCTGAAATGTATTATAAAAATGGTTGGAATGCCTACATAGATGGTGAACTTACTGAACATTATCGTGTAGACTATGCCTTAAGAGGATTACCTGTTCCAGCAGGAAAACACACTATTGAGTTTAAGTTCGAACCACAAGTGGTTAAAACAGGAAGTATGATTTCATTAATTAGTTTTATTGGAATTTTAGGATTACTAGGTTTCGTAGTTTATTCTGAAAGAAAGAAGTTGGTTAGCGAAAAATAATTGAAAACAATTGTCTACATAGCATTAGGAGGAGCCTTAGGTAGCGTTTTACGCTACCTAACTTCTATTATAATAAAAAATGACGCTTTTCCATATGCTACGTTTGTGACTAATATTGTTGGATGTTTGTTAATAGGTTTGTTCTTTGGTTATTTTGAGAAGCAAAATTTGCTTTCTCAAGATTTAAAATTCTTTTTAATAACTGGATTTTGTGGTGGATATACTACGTTTTCTACTTTCTCGTTAGAAAATGTTCAGTTAATGCAAAACAACCAGATGTTTACAGCATTATTATATATAGCTTTGAGTGTTATAGTAGGAATAATGGCAACTTGGTTAGGAATTAATTTAGCTAAAGCTTTATGAAAAAAGTACTTATCATTACGTATTAT
>CAMLKV010000014.1 GCA_946480635.1 uncultured Flavobacterium sp. | reverse complement strand
ATAAGTTAGATCCAATTCCAGTGATTTTAGCACCCATTGAATTCAACATTTTACAAAGTTGTTGTAAGTAAGGCTCACAAGCTGCGTTATAAATTGTAGTTGTTCCTTCTGCTAAAACCGCAGCCATAACAATATTTGCTGTTCCTGTAACCGAAGCTTCGTCAAGTAACATATATGTTCCTTGGAGTCTTCCGTCAATTTCTACACCATAAAAATGATCTGCTCTTTCATAACGGAATTTTGCTCCTAAGTTGATGAAACCTTCGAAGTGTGTGTCTAAGCGACGACGGCCAATTTTATCTCCACCTGGTTTAGGTATATATCCACAACCAAAACGAGCTAAAAGTGGTCCAACAATCATGATAGACCCTCTTAAACTTCCACCTTCTTTTTTGAAAGCTTCGGTTTTAAGATACTCAATATTTACTTCATCAGCTTGGAAAGTATAATCACCAGGACCGTTTTTTTGAATTTTAACACCTAAATTACCTAAAAGGACAATTAGCTTGTTAACATCAATAATGTCAGGAATATTAGTAATCCTTACTTTTTCTGAAGTTAATAAAACTGGACACAATATTTGTAATGCTTCATTTTTTGCACCTTGAGGTTGAACTGTTCCTTTTAGTGGTATACCACCTTCAATTTTAAATGTTCCCATTTTAAATTATGAGTTATAAGTTATTAATTATGAGGTGTGTTGTCTCTTAATTATTTAGGATTGTTATTGTTTTTAATAAATGGTTTTTTAGGGCCATTTTTTTGATTTTTTTGCTTTCCGCTGTTATTGTTGTTGTTTTGGATTTTGTTTGACATACGCTTGTTGGTACGCATTAAATCCTGTGTATTGGAAAGCTCTTCGCTTGAAGTAGTAAGGTTTAATTTACCTCCAGATAGTTCATACAAATGCTCAAAAATAACAGCGTCAGTAACGGTGTCTTTATTCCAGCTTAAGTATGATTTTTTCATATGATTAGCAATAACACGAACCAAAGCGTTTTTCATTTCGCCTTCTTCCCATTCATTGGCTTTTGCAATCATATAAGTAATGTTGTTTCCGTAAAAACGATACTTAGGGAAATTTTGAGGATACTTTAATACATCTGGTTTCATCTTCAATACTTCTTTCGAAGGTATTGGATATGGAGAGTCTACATCTAATGAAAAATCAGACATAATAAATAATTGATCCCACAGTTTGTGCTGAAAGTCAGGAACATCACGCAAATGAGGATTCATACTTCCCATGACAGAAATAATGTATTTTGCCATTTTATTGCGTTCTTCTCTTTCCTGAATGGTCAAAGCTTGGTCAATTAGCTTATGTAAATGACGACCATATTCTGGTATGATGAGTGACTTTCTTTCGGAATTGTATTCTAAATTCTGAACTACTTCGCCAGCATTTTCTCTTATATATTTTGTATCCATCTATAAAGATATTATCCCTTCAATTGTTGACACTTCTTGGTATTTTTTGATTACCTCGTCTGCGCTGTTAAGCTGAACGCTTATCGAAATACTTGTAAACTTACCGTTTTTTGACTGTCGGGTATCAATAATAGCTCCCATCCTGTTAAAAGCTCCTTCCACCTGTGCAATTTTTTCAATATCACTAGGAACGATAAATTTATATAAGTATTCAGAAGGCCATTTTTTTGTGGTCGAATTAAGTTCTTCCTTTAATCTTTCGTAAAACTCAGTTGTTTTCTTATCCATCTTCTGCATTAAAATAAACGCAAATATAAGCTTTTTGAAATTAGAAATTATCGAATGTAAATTCAATTTTCAAAAACCAATAAGTTTGATTAAGTTTGCACCTTTATTTTTAGAGTTTTGGAAAAGGAAATTATTGTAATTACCGGTGGACCAGGTACTGGAAAGACAACGATTATTGAAGGATTAATCGAAAAAGGATTTACGTGTTATCCAGAAATTTCCCGTGAAGTTACCTTAGAAGCACAAAGACAAGGCATTGATCAGTTGTTTTTGACAGAACCTTTGTTGTTTAGTCAAATGCTTTTAGATGGTAGAATAAAACAATATCAAAACGCTACGCAAGAAGATAGCTCTCATGTTTTTATAGATAGAGGTGTTCCAGATGTATTAGCTTACATGCATTTTATTGGAGATACTTATCCAGAACATTTTGATCAAAGTTGTCACGATAGCAAATACACTAAAGTGTTTGTGTTACCGCCTTGGGAAGAAATATATGTAAGTGACCAAGCTCGTTATGAAAACTTCGAACAAGCAAAAATTATCTATGATCATCTTAAAGAAACATATGCAAAGTATGGTTACGAACTTATAGAAGTTCCTATTGGAACTGTAAAAGAGCGTATCGATTTTATTTTTACTCAACTTAAATAACCCGTAAAGTTTTAATTTTAAATTGTTTGCTTTAAATAAGTAAACTTTTTTATTTTTAAACTTTAAATACTTTTGAATGCAGCAAGCATTACAGATTCTTGAAAAATATTGGAATTATTCTTCTTTCAGACCAGTTCAGGATGAAATAATTAAATCAGTATTAGAAGGTAAAGATACCTTTGGATTAATGCCAACTGGAGGAGGGAAGTCATTGTGTTTTCAGGTTCCAGGTATGGTTTTTAATGGTATTTGTCTTGTGGTTTCTCCATTAATTGCTTTAATGAAAGACCAAGTGGCTCAATTGCAAAGCAGGGATATTAAAGCTATAGCATTAACTGGAGGTATAAAAACGGATGAAATACTACAGTTATTAGATAATTGTCAATTTGGGAACTATAAATTTTTATATTTATCGCCTGAAAGATTAGAACAAGATTGGATTTTAGAACGTATTAAAGGTTTGCCAATAAGCATGGTTGCCATAGATGAAGCGCATTGTGTTTCACAATGGGGGCACGATTTTAGACCGTCTTATTTGAAGATTAAAAATTTAAAAACTCATTTTTCAAAAGTTCCTTTTATTGCCTTAACGGCATCTGCTACACCAAGAGTGCAGGCAGATATTATTAGTTTGTTAGGATTGGAGAATCCAAATCTTTTTTCGAAGTCATTCGCTAGAGAAAATTTAGGTTATCACATTATTAAAGCAGAGGATAAACTTTATAAACTAAATCAAATACTTCAAAAAAATCCTGAGCCATCAATTATTTATGTTCGTAACAGAAAAAACTGTCATGAATATGCTCAGAAATTAGCCGATTTAGGTTTTAAAACTACTTATTATCACGGAGGATTAGCTTTGAAGGAAAAAGAAAAAAACATGAATTCGTGGCTTACAGATAAAAATCCTGTAATGATTGCCACAAGTGCTTTTGGAATGGGAATTGATAAACCCAATGTAAAAACTGTCATTCATATAAATTTACCTGAAAATTTAGAAAGTTACTATCAAGAAGCTGGTAGGGCAGGAAGAAACGGAGAAAAAGCATTTGCTATTTTAATAAGTTCACCTTCAGATGTTATTCAGGCAGAAAATCAGTTTATTAATGTTTTGCCTGATGTGAAATTTCTTAAAGAGGTTTATATAAAACTCTGTAATTATTTCCAAATAGCTTACGGAGAAGGTATTAATGATGAATTCCCTTTTAGTTTAAATCAGTTTTGTTTACAGTATAATTTTCCAGTTTTAAAAACTTTTAATTCGCTTCAGTTTCTGGATAGGCAAGGGGTGATAAGTCTTTCTCAGGAGTTTTCAGAAAAAGTGCAAGTGCAGTTTTTGTTAGAATCCAAAGAAGTGATTCGTTATATTAGTCTTAATCCTGATGATGAACCTGTTATTTCTACAATTTTAAGAAGTTATCCGGGAATTTTTGATCTTCAAATAAATGTCAATTGTGCTTTTGTGGCTAAGAAATCTGGGGCATCAGAATCTAATGTACTACATTTGTTGGAGAAATTGAAGAACTTGAATATAGTTGACTGTTTTTTTCAACACAACGAATCTAAAATTATTTTTTTAGAAGTTCGAGAAGACGAAAGAACAATTAATCGAATATCAAAGCATTTGGAAAGTCAGAATTTGGTTAAAAAAGAACAAATGCAAGCAATGATTGATTATGTTTTGAATGATACTAAATGTAAGAGTCGATTGCTTTTAGAATATTTTGGGGAGAAAAATAGTGAAGATTGTGGTGTTTGCTCGTATTGTATTTCCAATAAATCAAAAGAATCTTCTTCAGAAGGTCTAAAGTCAGCAATTCTTAAACTTCTACAACAAAAAGAAATGAACACTAGAGAAATAGTTTCAGTTATTGGAGTAGATGAGAAACAAGTATTGCAGGTGATTAAAAAAATGTTAGAATATAATGTGGTTTCTATTAATAGTAGAAATCAATTTACAATAGTTAAATAATGGAAAAGTTAAGAATTGTTTTTATGGGTACTCCCGAATTTGCTGTGGGAATCCTGGATGCAATAGTAAAAGATGGTAAACATGAAGTTGTTGGCGTTATTACTGCTGTAGATAAACCTGCAGGACGTGGACAAAAAATAAAATATTCAGCTGTAAAAGAATATGCATTGGAAAAAGGTTTGAGATTGTTACAGCCATCAAATTTAAAAAATGAAGAATTTTTAGAAGAATTGAAATCTCTTGATGCAAATTTACAAGTTGTTGTTGCTTTTAGAATGCTTCCTAAAGTGGTTTGGGCTATGCCTAAATTTGGGACTTTTAATTTGCATGCCTCATTGTTGCCAAATTATAGAGGTGCCGCTCCTATAAACTGGGCGATAATTAATGGAGAAACTAAAACTGGCGTTACTACATTTTTCATTGATGAAAAAATTGATACTGGCGCTATGATTTTAAGTAAAGAAATTAATATATCAGAAAATGAAATAGCGGGAGAACTACATGATAAACTTATGGTTTTAGGTTGTGATGCTGTTGTGGAAACTTTAGATAAGATTAGTGAAGGCAATGTGTCTACTATAATACAACAAGACACACCAGAGATAAAAACAGCTTATAAGCTGGATAGAGAAAATTGTAAAATAGATTTCAGTAAAGGAATTGATGCGGTTTATAATTTGATAAGAGGTTTGAGTCCATATCCTGCTGCATACTGTTTTTTTAAAGATGGTGACGAAGAATGGAATGTTAAGATATACGAGGTGAAAAAGGAAATTGTAGCTCATAATTTAGAATCTGGAAGCGTTGTAACAACCAAAAAGGAAATGAAAATTGCGGTTTCTGGCGGATTTATTCATGTAATTTCAATCCAATTTCCTGGAAAAAAGAAAATGTTAGCACATGAATTATTAAACGGAATGACTTTTTCGGAAAATGCAAAAGCTTTTTAAAGCTAATAAAATCTAGGTTTCACGGCTTTGTTTAGAAAAACAAGCTTCATTTATCAACAAATTTATTGAGTTATTAACAAAAATAGCAAAAAAACGCCCCAAGTGTTGTATGGTAAGGAAATCCTATTAAATTTGTAGGTGTAAGTATTAATATTAACCAATCAATTAATAACAATTATGAACAAATCAGATTTAATCGATGCTATGGCTGCTAACGCAGGGATCACAAAAGCTGCTGCTAAATTAGCTTTAGAATCATTTTTAGAAAATGTTGAAGGTACTTTGAAAAAAGGTGGAAGAGTATCTTTAGTTGGATTTGGGTCTTGGTCAGTATCTAAAAGAGCTGCAAGAGATGGAAGAAACCCTCAAACAGGAAAAACTATCAAAATTGCTGCTAAAAACGTAGTAAAATTCAAAGCTGGTGCTGAATTAGAAGGTGCAGTAAACAAATAATAGTTTGCATAAAGAAATAGAGCCACGCAAAGCGTGGCTTTTTTTATGCTTTTTAACGATTTTATTTGGGAATTAGATAAATTAATTGTTAAATTTAAGTCTAAATCTTAATGTTATGATTTCTGTACGACCAAAAAAAGGGCACTTACTGGTAGCAGAACCTTCTATTACAGGGGACTTATCTTTTAATAGATCAGTGGTTTTGTTGGCAGATCATAATGAAGATGGTTCTGTAGGATTTATCCTAAACAAACCACTTGGTTATACACTTCACGATTTAATTCCTGAAATTGATGCGACTTTCAAAATTTATAATGGAGGTCCAATTGAACAGGATAATTTGTACTTTATTCATAATGTCCCATTGTTAATTCCTGAAAGTATTGAAATAGCAGAAGGAATTTATTGGGGTGGAGACTTTGAGCATGCCAAAAACCTAATTAATGAAGGTAAGATTGGTAGGTCAAATGTTAGATTTTTTCTTGGCTATTCAGGTTGGGACGCAGAGCAATTACAGCATGAGTTAGAAGCTAATTCATGGATTATTTCTGAGAACGGACTTAGAAACAAAATTATAGGAAAATCGGCTACAGATTTTTGGAAAGAAAAAATCATGGAACAAGGTGGAGACTATCTTATTTGGTCAAATGCACCTGAGAATCCAATTTACAATTAACCTAAGCGTATTTTGGTGTTTAATTTAGAAATTAAGGTTTGAGATAAATTTGTTTCAAACTCTTTCTTTCTATATTTGGTTATAGGCTGAATTCCTTTAATCACATTTGTAATGAACAATTCATCTGCTTTTTGTAGGTCGAAAGGAGAAATGATGCTTTCTTCTACGGTTAAACCTTCAATTGTTTTTGCTAAAGCAATAATTTGCTTTCTCATAATTCCATTAAGACAGCCTTCTGAAATTGGAGGAGTAGTTAATATATTGTCTTTAAGCATAAAAATATTTCCATTTAGAGCTTCGGTAACATTTCTATCTTCATTTAGTATTATGCAATTGTCTAATCCGTTCTCATCAGCATAAATACTTCCAGTAATCTGAATTATTTTATTAGTGCTTTTAAGTGTAGAGATTAATTGTTTTGAAACATAAAAGTCTTTAAAAATATCAACTTCATAAGACGATTTTTCAATCTGATAGATTGGATTTTCAATTTTTGAGGTCGAAATAACATATTCAATATTATTGTCTTCAGGTAAATAAAAACCTCCCTGTTTACGAAAAACAGTCATTCTTGCTCTTGCATATGCTTCAAGTTGCTCTTTTTTTACTTCATTAAGAATTTCGTTTTCAAAAAACTCCATAGTAAAATTCATTGGAATTTGCATTCTTAAAATCCTCATTGATGCCATTAATCTGAAATAATGATCTTCTAAAAAAAGAATTTTTCCGTCTAAAATTTTAACAGTTTCAAATAATGCATCGCCGTAAAGAAATCCGCGATTATGAAGTAATGAGTTTTGCATAAAAAATCCCGCTATGTTTTAATTACAAAGCGGGACAAATATAAGTCTAATAATTTTTAAATGCTAAACAGAACCAATAACATGTTTTAGGTCTGATATTTGGTTTTCCCATAGCATTTTAGCCTCGTCTAAGTCTTCATGTTCGGCAAAATCAACTACCATCAACGATACGTCTTTTGTGATATCGTCTTCAAGTATTCTTAGCTCAAAATAATATTCAGTGTCTTTGTTTTCAGAATCAACCCATCTGAATTTTATTTTTTCTCCATTTTTTTTAGAAAAAAGACGTGCTCTTTCTTCTGAATCGTCCCATTTAAAGGTGAAAAATTCGCCACGTGAATTTACGTTATCTGCGAACCATTCTTGCAGTCCTGAAGGCGTAGAAATATACTGATATAGTAATTGCGGAGATGAATGTATTGGGAACTCTAGTTCGTAACGTATTTTGCTGTCCATTGGTATTAATTTTGGCGTAATATATATAATATAGGATAGAAAAAAAAATAAATTTTCAAATAAATATTTTTTCAAAATATATTTGCAAGCTTTAAATATAGTCTTATATTTGCACCCGCATTCAGCAAGGATGTGAGACCAACAAAATGGCGAGGTAGCTCAGTTGGTTAGAGCGCAGGATTCATAACCCTGAGGCTTTTTTATTTTAAATAACTTGTAAATGAGAAAGTTGGTACATTTAATTTTTTTTAGGTACATTGCCGCCATAAATTTCTCTCTATGAATAATGGCTACTTGGAAGATTTAGAGAATGATTATTTAAAGAAAATTGTATCTCAACAGAAAGATTTATTCTTTCAATTTACTCTTGCATCAGACTTAAAAGTTTCAATTAATTTTTTAAGAGGACTAGTTGACGACTTTTTTGAATACTCACTTGAGCAAATAAATTGTAATCCTAATTTAATTTTTGAGAATAGAATCAATAGAGATGATCTTCAAAAAATGAAGAGAGTCTTTTTTGAAAGTATGGATACTCTTAAAAGTTGTGAATTTGATTATAGGGTTTCTCTACCAAAAGGAGGGGATAGATGGTATCGTGTGGTGGGGAGTTGTGAACGAACTGCTGATGGTATTGCATTTTATGGTACAAATACTGATGTTACATCATTAAAATATCAAGAAACAGAATATAAAATATCTGAAGCGAGAAGTCAATTTGCGAATTTGGCTTCTGGAATTGGTGTTTGGGATTGGAACATGGTCACGAATGAAGTGTTTTATTCGGCGCAATCATTAAAAATACTCGAACTTGAGAATAGTGGACTTGATTTAATTGCTAACCCTGAAAAGTGGGACGAATTAGTACATCCTGATGATCTTGATGTTTATTTTGGTAATATAAAAGAGCATTTTGATGGTAAAGTTCCTTATTATGAAACGTATCATCGAGTTTTATGTAATGGTAAGTATAAATGGATTCTTGATAGAGGTAAGGTAATTTCTCGAGATGCTAATGGTACGCCATTAAGAATTATTGGAACACATACAGATGTTACATCACAAAAAATTAGAGAGCAAAAATTGCAAGAAACTCTTGATTTGGTTAACAATCAAAAAAGTAAATTATTGAATTTTGCGCACATTGTTTCTCATAATTTGAAAAATCATACAGGTAATTTAAGTTCGTTGCTTAAAATGCATGCCGAAGATTATTTAACGACTGAAGAAACTTTGTCGAGTATTAGAATTGTTTCAGATGAGCTTACAACTACAATAGAAAATTTAGTGGAACTAGTTAATATTCAAGTTTCTACAAATATTGAAAGTCAAAATTTAAATGTTTTTGAGTATTTCAATAAAGTTGTATTGCTTTTAAGTGATGATATTAAAAAAGGTGAAGTAAGAATAGTTAATAGAATACCTGATGGTCTTAAAGTGTGGTTTATTCCTGCTTATTTGGATAGTATTTTGCTTAATCTTACAACTAATGCAATAAAATATTCTGATCCGTTAAAAGAGTCAATAATTGAATATTATGTTGAAGAGGAAGATGGATTCGATGTATTGTGTGTAAAAGATAATGGTCTGGGAATCGATTTGGAAAAATATAAGGATTCTATTTTTGGATTGTATAAAACATTTCATAGAAATGAAAATGCGACTGGAATTGGGCTGTATATAACCAAAAATCAAGTTGAAGCAATGGATGGAAAGATAGGAGTAGAGAGTGTTGTAGGTGAAGGAACCGTTTTTAAAGTTTATTTTAAAAAGAAATCATAAAAAAAGACCGCATTAGCGGTCTTTTTTATTTATTGTGATTTTTTCTTATTTGGCAATATTGACTGCTCTAGTTTCTCTAATAACAGTAATTTTTACTTGACCAGGATAAGTCATTTCTGTTTGTATTTTGTGAGAAATGTCAAATGATAATTTAGATGCCATTTCATCAGATACTTTTTCACTTTCTACAATTACGCGTAGTTCACGACCAGCTTGGATAGCATAAGCGCTTTTTACACCTCCAAATCCATATGCGATATCTTCAAGATCTTTTAATCTCTGGATATATGAATCTAGAACTTGACGACGTGCTCCTGGACGTGCTCCTGAAATAGCATCACATACCTGAATGATTGGTGATAATAACGATTTCATCTCAATTTCGTCGTGGTGAGCTCCAATTGCGCATTGCATTCCTAATAAAGCGTGTGGTAAATCACTTTCTGTATCTGGAACTTTACCTATATCGTGTAATAGACCAGCTCTTTTAGCTAGTTTTACGTTTAATCCAAGTTCAGCAGCCATTAAACCACAAAGTTTAGCTACTTCGCGAGAGTGTTGTAAAAGGTTTTGTCCATAAGATGAACGGTATTTCATGCGTCCCACGATTTTGATTAATTCAGGGTGTAAACCATGAATACCTAAATCAATAACGGTACGTTTACCAACTTCTATAATTTCGTCCTCAATTTGTTTTTGAGTTTTTGCAACAACTTCTTCGATACGAGCAGGGTGAATACGTCCGTCAGTAACTAATTTGTGTAATGCAAGACGTGCAATTTCACGACGTACAGGATCAAAGCATGATAAGATAATTGCCTCTGGAGTGTCATCTACAATAATTTCTACACCAGTTGCGGCTTCAATGGCACGAATGTTACGCACTTCACGTCCAATGATACGTCCTTTTACATCATCAGATTCGATGTTAAACACAGATACACAGTTTTCAACAGCTTCTTCTGTTCCAACACGTTGGATTGTGTTAATGATTACTTTTTTTGCTTCTTGTTGAGCAGTAAGTTTAGCTTCTTCAAGGGTTTCTTGAATATAAGCCATTGCATTAGTTTTAGCTTCAGCTTTTAAACTTTCAACTAATTGATTTTTTGCATCCTCTGCAGAAAGACCAGAAATTACTTCAAGTTGTTCTACTTGAGATTTATGCATTTTTTCTATCTCAGCCGATTTTTTATCTAATGCCTCAATTTTAGTCTGATACTCTGCTGCTTTAGCTTCGTATTCGTCATTTACCTTCTTAGCCTTAGCTAATTCATTTGAAATTTGAGATTCCTTGTCACGAACTCTTTTTTCAACTTCGGCAACTTTTCTGTCTCTAGAAAGAATAACTTGTTCGTGTTCTGCTTTTAATTCAATAAATTTTTCTTTTGCTTGTAAAATTTTATCTTTTTTGATGTTCTCTGCTTCTTGATTAGCATCTTTTAAAATTGATGCAGCTTCTTTTTTAGCATTTTTAATCAAGTTAGACACGTTACTTTTTTCAATGAATTTTGCAATCCCAAATCCGCCAGCTAATCCTATAATTCCAGCAATAATTATTGTTAAAATGTCCATAGTTTTTTGAATGTTTATATATAAAAAAACCTACATTAGAAGAAATGTATAAACTCGTTAAGACAAGTTTTGAGCTAACCCGTTTTTCAAGCTTCCTACTTAAAGGCTTGCTATAGTAACGGAGATTTGCCCATTCTAATTTGTTAGCGTTGAGTTTATCAAATAAGTACTAATGTAGGTAGTATTTTTAGTGTATGTAAAGAGCGTTATTTATCAAGATAATCTGCTAATAAATCATTTAGTTTTTCCAATTTGATTTTAGTTGTTTCTTCAATAGTAGATTTCTCTATCTGTCTCTGTTCAACTTGAGCTGCAAATTGTAAAGCGCACATGGCTAAAACATCTTGTTTGTCACGTACTGCGTAATTTTGTTCAAACTGCTTAATCATTGCATCTATTTTCCTCGAAGCACTTCTTAATCCTTCTTCCTGACTTGGGTCTACTGTTAAGGGGTAAACACGGTCAGCTATAGATATCTTAATTTTTAGTTTATCACTCATTACACGCTTTAGTCAGATAATTGGGCTATGCAATAGTCAATTTCTCTAATTAATGAATTTATTTTAAGCTTAGTATCTCGTTTATATTCGTCACTACCAAGTAATGAATTTGTGATTTTTATAGAGTCAAAACTTGACTTCAAATCTTTTATTTCCTGTTCCTGATGTTGGACTATTTTTTCAGCTTGATCTAGCTTTTGTTGCATTTCTTGATTTGATTGCTGTAAACTCTCCATTTTATTTAAGAGTTTCTGAAATCTAACTTCAAGAGAATCAACTATTCCTCCAATATCGCTCATTTCAATAAAAATTCATTACATAACTTCACAAAGTTAATATTCCTGATGAATTATAGCAATATCTTTAGAAAAAAAAATAAAATTTATCACTTTTTATTTCTAGTTTGTTTGTTTTCTTTGGGTTATATATGTTAGTTGTGCGTATTTTTTTATAAAACAATTTGTTATATTAGCACAAATGTTTTTTATGAGATTTTTAATTTTTTTGTTACTGTTTTTAACTAATTATGCTATTGGTCAAGATAAATACCCTAAAGATTATTTTAGATCTCCACTAGATATTCCTTTGTCATTGGGAGAACTTCGTCCTAATCATTTTCACTCAGGTATTGATTTTAGAACACAGCAAAAAGAAGGACTTCCAGTTTATGCCAGTGCTGATGGTTTTATTTCAAGAATTAGGATATCTACAACAGGTTACGGAAAATCAATTTATATAGATCATCCCAACGGGTATACTACGGTTTACGGACATTTACAACGTTGTGCTCCTGAAATTCAGAATGTGTTAAATAAAGAACATTATGCCAAAAAGAGCTATGAAATAGAAATACGCCCTAAAGCAAATGAAATGCCTGTTAAAAAAGGTGATTTAATTGCATATTCTGGAAATACGGGAGGTTCAAGTGGGCCTCATTTGCATTTTGAAATTAGAGACACTAAGTCAGAATTCATAATTAATCCTTTATATTTTGGTCTTTGCGACAGTTTGAAAGATACTCGACATCCTGTTATTAATTCAATTTTAGTTTATCCTTTAGATGCTAATTCTCAAGTAAACGGTTCGTTAAATCCTATTTTCCTGAATCTAAATTTGCAAAAAGACGGTACATATATTTCAACTCCAATTACGGCAAGCGGGAAAATAAGTTTTGGAATTAATGCTTATGATCTGTCAAACAATAGTTATGGGAAGAATGGTATTTTTAAAATGAGTTCTTTTGCTAACGGATTGCCTTATTTTGGATATGAGTTTGAAACATTTTCTTTTGATGAAACAAAACTGATTAATACTTTTATAGATTATCCAAGATACCAATCTCAAAAGCAACGTTTTCAGAAATTGTTTGTAGGTTATTTTTATCCGCCAAACATTATAAAGACTAGAAAAAATGACGGTATTTTAAACGTTTCTTCTAATCTCACTACAAATTATAAAATAGTTCTTGAAGATTTTAATCAAAATAAGACTGAAGTCAATATTCCTGTAACTTATGGAGTCTTACCAATAACTCAGCAAAAAAATGAAAAAATAACTCCTTATTTTCTACAAAAGATGATATTTCGGTTTTTATTCCTGAGAAAACATTTTATGAAGATTTTTACTTAGATTTTGATGTTAAGAATAATGAGTTGTTTTTACACAATGATTCGGTAGCAGTTAATGGAAATATGACTATTAGTTTTGATGTTTCAAATATTCCGGTTTCTGAAAGAGAAAAAATGTTTATTGCTAATTTAGATGGAAGCAGGACAGAGTATAACAATACTTAT
>CAMLKV010000013.1 GCA_946480635.1 uncultured Flavobacterium sp. | reverse complement strand
AAAATATTTAGATATTTTAGGAAAGGATTCTTCGGTTGTTGTAATGACCGAAGTGACTTCAAATGTGCATCAGGATAATTTTATCTCCAATATCGATACTATAATCACTCCGTTTACTGATGAGGATTTTAAGGCATTTCAACCAGAAATTTTAGTCACTTTTGGTGGAATGATTGTTTCGAAAAGAGTAAAAGCATTTTTAAGAAAATATAAACCTAAACAACATTGGCATGTTGATGAATTAAGGGCGTATAATACTTTTGATTGTTTAACGCAGCATTTTGAAGTGTCGCCAAATACTTTTTTTGAAGAGTTTTTGACCAAAACTAATTCGCCCGAATCAAATTATCAGAAAGAGGCACTGCAAATTAGAAATCAGAGAGCAATTAGGCATACAGAATATTTAAATTCAATTGAGTTTTCTGATCTTAAGGTTTTTGAGAAGCTTTTGTCAAAACTTCCAGTCAATTCACAATTACAAATCAGTAATAGTTCACCCATTCGTTATACGCAGTTGTTTCCTATCGATAAGAGTATTTCTGTTTTTTGTAACAGAGGTACAAGCGGTATAGATGGAAGTACTTCGACCTCGATTGGAGCTTCGGTAATGAATAAGGAGCAAACTATTTTAATTACAGGAGATATTAGCTTCTTGTATGACAGTAATGCACTGTGGAATGAATATACTCCTGATAATTTCAAAATTATTATCATCAATAATGGAGGAGGAGGTATTTTTAGAATCTTACCAGGTCATCAGGAAACCAATACGTTCAATAAATACTTTGAAACTTCTCATTGTTTAACGGCTGAGCATTTGGCAAAAATGTATCATTTCGATTATCAGTCGGCTTCAAATGTTACTTCTTTAGAAGAAAACTTAGAGACATTTTTTACTACAAACTCAAAATCAATATTAGAAATTTTTACTCCTACAAAGATTAACGATCAGGTTTTATTAAATTATTTTAAAAATTTGAAGTAGTTAAGTTGTATTTTTTACTCAAATAGTTCATTTTTAGTTTTTTAAATGTTAAATTTGAGAGGCTATAAACAAAAAACTATACAATTATGAGTAAAAAAGATGAACTAATTGTGAAATACGCCGCAGACTTGAAAGAGAAATGTGGTGTAACACCTGATATGGGGTTATTGACTAAGGTTGTAGTAGGATGCGGACCATCGATTTACAACCCTGATGCCGCAACGGTTTCGGGCTCTCAGCAATCTGAGTTAGATACTGTTAAAAACAATTTTTTAATTAAGAAATTAGGATTAAAAGACGGTCCGGATTTAGATAAAGGAATCGATGCCGTTATGGAAAAATACGGAAGATCTAATAAAAATAAATATAGAGCAGTGGTGTATTATTTACTTGCCCAGCACTTTAAAAAAGAAAGTGTTTATAATTAAAATGATCTAAGTAGAAGTATAACCTCGAATTTTCGGGGTTTTTTTATTCATTTAAGTTTGTACCTTTGTCCCTTTATTGAAAGAAAATGATTGATATAGGAAGATTTAATATTCTTAAAATAGCGCGTACAACAAAAGTAGGTTTATATTTAACAGATGGTGAGAACGATGTTTTATTGCCAAATAAGTATGTGCCAAAAGAATATGAGATAGATCAGGAACTTGAAGTTTTTGTTTATTTAGATCACGAAGAAAGACCAGTTGCTACAACATTAGAACCATATATCTTTTTAAATGAATTTTCTTTATTGAGAGTAAATTATACCAATCAATTTGGTGCTTTTATGGATTGGGGAATGGAAAAAGATTTATTCGTTCCATTTAAAGAGCAAGCAAGACCAATGGAGCAAGGAAAACGCTATTTGGTTTATATGTACATTGATGAAAAGACTAAAAGATTAGTTGCATCTAGTAAAACCAATCAGTTTTTAGACAATAAAGATATCACTGTTGAAGTAGGAGAAGAGGTTGATTTAATAGTTTCTCACATTACTGAAGTCGGTATTAATGTAATCATAAACGAAAAGCACAAAGGACTTTTATATAAAAATGAAGTATATGACGATTTACGAACAGGTGATCGTATCATTGGTTATATCAAAAACATTAGACCTGATGGTAAAATAGATGTTTCGGCAACTAAATTAGGTTTTGACAAAGTAGAGCCAAGTGCTCAATATATTTTAGATGAACTTAAAGCGAGTAGAGGTTTTTTACGTTTAAATGATGATTCTCATCCAGAAGATATCAAAACGGTGCTTAAAATGAGTAAAAAAACATTCAAAAAAGCGATAGGAACACTGTACAAGCAAAAGCTTATCGATATAAAAGAAGACGGAATTTATTTATTATAATTTGCAAAATAAATAAAAATACTAATTCATAATATCGCTTAGAATATATTGAAAAGCAATCCTAAAAAACTTATAATTACAATTAGTACTAAAATTACAATTGTTTTAAAATAAGAAAAAGATTGAAAATATGGGTTTTTTAAATCATCATCTTTAAAATCGTCTTTTTTGTATCTTGAGTATTGAAAATACAATAATGCCGATGAAATGATAAAAAATGAAAGTGATCCAACTAGGTTTTGATTTAAACTCATTTTTTAAATGGAATTATATCTGCAAATATAATCACAAATTTTATCTATTATAATTGTTTTTATACATACAAAAAATGCCAACCTTTTCCAGTTGGCATTTCTCTCAAATTACTCCAAGTTTATACTTTTGAAGTAACCGATAACATACGTAAAGCGATAATAACATCTTTACTAATCAAAAAATTAAATAAACTTTTTCTGGAATAATTCCTTTCACTAAAGGTAATCGTTAACATTGACCTTTTTCTTATTCCAATTTTTTCTTTGTTTTTGTCTTAAAAACAACTCGGGGGGATTGTCTAGTACAAAATCAATATTCGCTTTATAAACTGTGGTTTATTAATAATTTTAAGGACTGAAGTCTTAATTATGGTTTACTAATCGAATCCTTTGGTTCAACCATAGTTGCTACTGTATCAATTTGAGTACTATCTACAACCTCTTGTGTTATTTCCTCAGTGGGCATTTGTTCTTGAGTAGTTTCTTCTACTTTTTTGTTACAACTTGTAAGCAATGCACCAAATGTAAGAGCGACAATTAAAACAGATTTTTTCAATAATTTTGTTTTAAATTAATAAATCAGTGAACATATAAAACCAACTATAATTTGTTGATTTTCAGTTGTATAAAAATAAAAAATTTTAAAACACAATACTAATAAGTAACACTTTTTTTTTTGATTTTAACACTTTGGTGATAACTTGTAAGATTTCTTTTTATAAGACTATTTTAGTTTAGTTTAAATAATTTAATTTTACCATGAAATTGAATTAAAGTTGAATTTGCGTTAGGGATTGTAGCGAAGTGCCTTGCACTGCGAAAAGCCCGACCACGACAAAGGCGTGGAAACGCCCAAATAATATAAAAAATGAGTAAAATAGAGTGGAAAACCGCCCGTGAATTTGAAGATATTACCTATAAAAAATGTAATGGTGTTGCTAGAATTGCGTTTAACAGACCTGATGTAAGAAATGCTTTTAGACCTAAAACAACTGCCGAATTATTAGTTGCGTTTCATGATGCTCAGGAAGATACTTCTATTGGAGTGGTATTGCTTTCTGCAGAAGGACCTTCGAGTAAAGATGGTGTTTGGTCGTTTTGCAGTGGAGGAGATCAAAAAGCGAGAGGCCATCAAGGCTATGTAGGCGATGATGGTTACCACCGATTAAATATTTTAGAAGTACAAAGACTAATTCGCTTTATGCCAAAAGCAGTAATTTGTGTAGTGCCAGGATGGGCAGTTGGTGGAGGTCATTCTCTTCATGTGGTTTGTGATATGACATTGGCTAGTAAAGAACATGCTATTTTTAAACAGACTGATGCTGATGTAACTAGCTTTGATGGTGGTTATGGTTCTGCTTATTTAGCTAAAATGGTAGGACAAAAGAAAGCTCGTGAGATATTCTTTTTAGGAAGAAATTATTCGGCTCAAGAAGCTTTCGAAATGGGGATGGTAAATGCTGTAATTCCTCATGCTGAGCTAGAAGATACTGCTTATGAATGGGCACAAGAAGTTTTAGCAAAATCGCCAACGTCTATTAAAATGCTAAAATTTGCAATGAACTTGACAGACGACGGTATGGTTGGTCAACAAGTTTTTGCTGGTGAAGCAACGCGTTTAGCCTATATGACAGAAGAAGCAAAAGAAGGTAGAGATGCTTTCCTTGAAAAAAGAAAGCCTAACTTCGAGAAAAAATGGTTACCATAATATTTTAGATTTCAGACATTAGATTTCAGATTTATTTTGAAATTACTGATCCTAAACTCTAAATTATAAACTCTAAAATTAAAATGAAACACTGGATTGAAGCTGCTCGATTACGAACATTACCATTATCGGTTTCAGGAATATTAGTAGGTAGTTTATATGCCTTAGCTAATCCTACAAACGAAATTTTAACACCAACTCAAGTTTTTAACTGGAAGATTTTTGGTCTTTCGATATTTACAACAATTGGATTGCAGGTTTTGTCAAACTTTGCTAACGATTATGGTGATGGTGTAAAAGGGACAGATAATGAAGAAAGAGTTGGCCCGCAAAGAGCAATACAAAGTGGAGTGATATCTCCAGCTGCTATGAAAAAAGCAATGTATTTTACAGCATTGTTAACGTTTCTTTCGGCAGTTCTTTTAATTTATGTTTCGTTTCATGACAAGTATTTGTTGTATTCTTTATTCTTTTTGATTTTAGGAGTAGCAGCCATAGTATCAGCAATACGTTATACAGTAGGTAATTCGGCCTACGGTTACAAAGGATTTGGCGACGTTTTTGTTTTTATATTTTTTGGCCTTGTGAGTACCTTGGGTGTTAACTTTTTATACTCTAAACAATTCGATTGGCAATTGGTGTTACCAGCTGCTGCAATTGGAATGTTGAGTACAGGAGTTTTAAACCTTAATAACATGCGTGATGAAATTTCAGATAAAAAAGCTGGAAAAAATACTTTGGTAGTAAAAATGGGCGGCGAAAAAGCCAAATTCTATCATTACTTTCTTGTTGGAGGAGCCATGTTATTGGTTCTTGTTTTTGCTGTAATCTATAACGGAATAGGTTTTAGATGGGATCAATATGCTTTCTTAGTGGCGTACTTTCCATTATTCAGTCATTTAAAAACCGTGTATTACTGCGAAGATAACCGTAGACTTGATCCACAACTTAAAAAATTGGCAATAAGCACATTTTTATTGTCTATAATATTAGCAATGGTTTTAATTTTCTAAAAGCTAAAAATTATGAAAATCACATTTTACGGCCATGCTTGTATTGGTATAGAAGTATCAGGAAAACATATTTTAGTTGATCCTTTTATCTCAGGAAACCCCAAAGCATCTCATATCAATATTGAAGAATTAAAGGCAGACTATATATTAGTTACTCATGCGCACAATGATCACGTGCTTGATGTAGAGACAATTGGAAAAAGAACGAATGCTGTTGTGGTTTCTAATTATGAAATTGCAATGCATTATGCTGCAAAGGGTCTTAAATATCACCCAATGAATCATGGAGGGAGCTGGGATTTTGGCACGAGCCAACAAGGCGAACTGGCGAAGCATTTCGGAAATGTAAAATATGTAAACGCAATTCACACAAGTTCTTTTGCAGATGGTTCTTATGGAGGTAATCCTGGAGGATTTGTGATTGAAGGAGAACACAAAAACATTTACATAGCTGGAGATACTGCGTTAACTTTCGATATGAAGCTTATTCCTATGCGAACTAAACTTGATTTAGCAATCTTGCCAATAGGAGACAATTTCACCATGGATGTTGATGATGCTATAGTAGCTTCAGATTTCTTGGATTGTGATAAAGTGCTTGGTTACCATTATGACACTTTTGGTTTCATCGAAATCAATCATGAAGAAGCAATCAAAAAGTTTTTCGATGTAGGTAAAGATCTTATGTTACTTGAAATAGGTCAAAGTATTGATTTATAGGAGCTGTTTCCTCTCGTCCTAGAGACGAGATCACTGTATCTTTTTTGCAGACTTCGAGAACCTCAATCTACAAAAAAAGATGCCGTTTCCATCGGGGCTAATAAATTATTGTAAACTGGCATTCAAATTGCTGGTAAATACCAAAAACAAAACAATGAAATTTAAATTATTTTCAACTTTTATACTTTTTTCAATTAGTGCTGCTCAATCACAAGATGTTAATGGATACTGGGACAATCAACGAATAACCAATAAAGAAATAAAACTTTCGGCAGGAGATAAAATCGTTATCAAATCGGAAGATTTTCCTGTTGGAACTACAGAGTTTGTATATCGAATCACACTTTTAGACGAAAATCAAAAAATGGTTAGCGATTTGGCCTCGGTACTAAAAGCAATTCCAGATCCTTATTTTATTGGCAAAGGAACAGGGGGAGCATTGTCATTGGCTTCATCTATTTCAGGTTCAGATAAATGCACGTATGCAGTTTTTACCGATGAGTTTAAAGCAAACGAATTTTCTAAAAATGCTGATTTTAAAACAGCTTGTTTGTATCAACCCAATCCAGTAAGTAAAGATGTCAAGGTTGTTTCTGCTAAATCGACATGTATAAAAGAAGAAACTAAAAACATTTGGTTTGCATTCGAAAACAAAAACTGGCTTATGAACGAAAAAATCGTTCTTGAAATAGTGCCATGGGTAGATAATGTAGCAAGTCGTGGATGGTCGCAAAAGAATAAGCAAGTTGTGGTTGATAAAATTGCAAGTTTCAATGTTTTTGCCAATGTAAGAAAAGATATTGCAAATGCGGTTATTTACAGAAGCCTTGATAGAGTAATGGAAAAATATAGGTTCCAAGATTTTAATAGATTAAATACAACAGAACAAAATGTTTTTTTAGAAAAAAGCATTGAAGATACTTTTACCTCCGAAGGATATAAAGGCCTTTATAGTGAATTCATGAGATTTAAAGCATATCAAATAGCATTTAAAGACAATAAAATAGATGATGCCATTGTTTTTTTGAACAATCGAATTACAAAGACTCAAAGCACTGATGTTAAGGATTTTAATTTGTTAGGTGAATTGTACATTCAGTCAAATCAATTTGATAAAGCATTAAAAACACTTAAAACAGCAGAAAATTCAGATTCTAGTGAATTGAAAGTTCAAATGAATTTGGCTCACGTTTACATGTTTATGGATGAGGTTTCTAAAGCCAAGGAAATTCATAAAAAATACATGAACCAAAATGTTTCCGCAAAACAAACATGGAAAAACAAGGCTATAAATGATTTAGATAGATTCAAAAAAATGAACCTTCCTCAAGACAATATTCAAAAGATTTGGAGACTTTATAACTAGGTTTTAAATGAAAGCTTCCTATAAAAAGTATATTCTAGATTTTAAGCGACCTTCAGGGACTTCGAGAGGTGTTTTAAATCAAAAAGAAACCTGGTTTCTGATAATCGAAGATCATGGTAAGTATGGAATAGGTGAGTGCGGAATTTTAAGAGGATTATCTGCCGATGACAGACCTGATTATGAAGAAAAACTTCAATGGGTTTGTGAAAACATTAGTTTAGGTAAAGATTTACTTTGGGAAGCATTACTAGAATTCCCGTCTATTCAGTTTGGAGTAGAAATGGCTTTTTTGTCATTACAAAGTAATAATCCTTTTGTTTTGTTTCCTTCGCAATTAACTTCTGGTGAAAGATCAATTCCTATTAACGGACTCATTTGGATGGGAGAACATCAATTCATGAAGGATCAAATTGAAGAGAAGCTTAGTCAAAACTTCACTTGTATTAAACTTAAAATTGGAGCCATAGATTTTGAAAAAGAATTGGAACTTTTAAAATTTATCCGACAAAATTTTTCTTCAAATCAAATAGAAATACGAGTTGATGCTAATGGCGCTTTCAAACCAGAAGAAGCGATGCAAAAACTAAATTTACTTTCTAAATTAGATATTCATAGTATTGAACAGCCTATAGCTAAGAGTCAAATTCAGGAAATGGCTCAGTTATGTAAAACGACAAAATTACCGATTGCACTTGATGAGGAGTTGATTGGAGTTTTTACTTTCGAAGAAAAAGAAAATCTATTAAAGGAAATAAATCCTCAATATATCATTTTGAAACCAAGTTTTATTGGAGGGGTAAAAGGAACTGATGAGTGGATAACTTTGGCTGAAAAATATAATATTGGCTGGTGGATAACTTCTGCCTTAGAATCTAATATAGGACTAAATGCTATTGCACAATATACTTTTACTAAGCAAAGCAAAATGCCTCAGGGACTAGGAACTGGTTCTCTTTTTACTAATAATTTTGATTCTCCTCTTGAAATTCAGGATGGTAATTTAAGATACTCACAAATAAAATCTTGGAATATAGATTTAGCTAAATTTTTAAAAAAATAAACCACACATTTAATATGTATAGCTTTGAATTGTGTTTTTTAGAGAATTATTCTTTTCCAGCATTTAAACCATCTTGCCAATCTTTAAGTTCTTGCCATTTTCCTTGATAAGCCAATAGCGCTTGCTTTGCCCAAGTTGAAGGATTATGAATGATATATCTTTCTCCAGCTTCAATTAGTATTTCTTTTGATTTTTCAACAGTAGTTTCAGATAAAGCTTTCCAAGTTTTTATTCCTGCTTCATGATAAAGTTCCTCAATTTTAGGGCCAATTCCTTCAACAATTTTCAAATCATTTTCTGTGATTTTCTTTCCGTAGACCGAAGCAGCTAACTCTGCATTAAAAGGAATAATAAATTCAGGAGTGCTCATAAATGAATGACCTATATGTTTTGCTTTAAGGCTTTCAATTTCAGCTTGCAACTCAATATTTTTTGAATTGCATTTATTAAGTTCAGTTTGTAAATCATTTGTTTTGTCTCCAACACCTTCTTTGTGTGCCAAATACAATTGATAGTTTAGTTTTTCAATTTCATCTTCTGAAGTCTTAAGCTTCGATTTCAAATTGAGAGTATTGCCTTCGGCGGTCATTTTTCCTAATAAATAACCTAAAAGAGCACTAATAAGGCCAACTAAAATGGGTATTAAAAAGCAAGGTATGCACATGATATTTTTATTTTAATGTTATAACAGTTCTTCTGTTTTTTCCTTTTCCTTCTGGTGTTAGATTATCTGCAATTGGTTCGTCAGGCCCTTTAGATGAAGTTTCTATTTTAGATTCCAACATACCATTTTTAATTAAATAGTTTTTGGCGAAATTGGCTCTCTCTAACCCAAGATTTATATTTACTAATCTGTTACCACTATTGTCTGTATGTCCCACACAGCTTATTTTAGAATTAGGGACATTATCGATATATTTTGCAATTTCTGCTATACTTTCTCTTTCAGCATCGGTTAATGAAATTTCTGTTTGGTTTGAATCAAAAAAAAGAATTAACGGTGTTGATGTATATTTTTCTTTAATGCTATTCCAGTTCTCAGCCTTAGCAAGTGCTTGTGTTTTATTAATTACAAAATTAATAGGGCCTAAAACTTTATCTTCAACGATTTGTAAATCATCTTTAATTTCTCCGTTAATTTCAAATCGGTTAGAAGGTATTCCTTTTGAAACAAAATAATTTTTAATGTCATTTGCCCTAGCAAATCCTAGATTTGGGAATGCTGAAGTATTTTTTTCAGAATTTGACGCATAACCTGTAATAAGTAGTTTAGCTTCTTTGTTGGTTGAAAAATAGTTTTTTAATTTTTCTATTCCAACGTTTAAACATTCATCTACAGGTGTTGTATGATTGAATTCACTGTTGTTAAAATTAAAGTTTTTCTCACAAGAATAATTGATGTTTTCATCTGAGAATTGAAACTTATTATTTATGATTTCTTCTGAATTTGGTGAAGTAATTTTATTTTCTATTTGTGTTGGTTTATTGCACTTTTGACAGCAAAAGTGAGGATATAAAAAACATCCAATAACTATTGTTGCTATAATGCCTAATAAGTAAAGGTTTGTTTTAGACATAGTTATGTTTTTTTTTATGTTAATTCAAATTTAAGAAATTATATGCATAAACCATTTGTTTTTAATATATTCGCAAAAAAATTCCAAAAACCATATAAAATGAAAAAGAATTACATTCTGTCATTTGCTTTATTTTCATTGTTCAGTTTAAATATTACTGCTCAAGAAAATTCATCTTATAATGATGATAATGCAATCCAAAAAACGATTTCTTTTAGTGATTCTTCGTTGACCAAAGAAGAGGCTATAAATGATTTTTTTAAATCTTACAAACTTAATAATGAAAATACTTATAAGTTAATAAGAGCAACTAATGATGTAGCTGGTTATACACACGAAAGATACCAACAGTATTATAAAGGTATTAAAGTTGAGTATGGAGTTTTTATAGTTCATTCTAAGGATGGGGTTGTAATGTCTATCAACGGAGAGTTGTATAATGCTTCTAATGTTGATGTTAATCCTAGAATAGCTGCAAATCAATGCTTTGATTTAGCTTTGGCAAATCGTCCGGCACAAAAATATTTATGGGACGATGTTCAACAAGCTCAAGTAATGAATTATCAAAAACCAGCAGGAGAGCTTGTTATTTATTCAAATATTATTTCTGGTAAAGTTGTATTGGCTTACAAATACGACATTTATGCAGTTTCGCCTATTTCACGAGATGAAGTTTATGTAGACGCTACAAATGGAGAAATTCTTTTTAGAAATGCAATAATAAAACATGCCAACAAATTAGCTACACCAGGAGAAATAGCGGAAATGAATTCAAAAGTTGAAGCATTAGCTACTGGAAGTGCTACAACAAGATATAGTGGAGTGAGAAATATTGAAACTTCACTTGATTCAGGCCTTGCAAAGTATGTATTGTCAGATGTTACAAGAGGTAATGGTATTGTTACTTATAATTCTGGAAGAACCAATACTTATCCTTCGACTCATTTTCAAGATGATAATAATATATGGAGCGAGTATGCAAATACAAATAAAGATGATGCAGCTTTAGATGCACATTGGGGAGCTGAAATGACTTACGATTTTTGGAAGAATATTTTTAACAGAAATGGCTTTGATGGAAATAATACACAACTAAGAAGTTATGTTCATTATGATGATAATCCATCGACAACTGCAGGTTATTTCAATGCTTTTTGGAATGGTAGTGTAATGACTTATGGAGATGGTTCTTCTAATCCCTTAACAGCAATTGATATTTGTGGACATGAAATTGGGCATGCAGTATGTGAATATACGGCAAACTTAGTGTATGCGAACCAATCTGGAGCCATGAATGAAGGATTTTCAGACATCTGGGGAGCCTGTATCGAACAATATGGTGAAAATGGAAATTTAAATGCAGCTGCAGATACTGCTTCGCCAGGAACATCGCAAATTTGGAAAGTTGGAGAGAATGTTTCTTCGGGAGGTATGCGTTCAATGAGTTACCCTAACACTAAAAGTAATCCTGATACTTTTAAAGGAACTTATTATACAACAACAGCTAATGATGGTAATTGTACTCCATCAAATGCAAATGATCAATGTGGAGTTCATAATAATAGTGGAGTTTTAAACCATTGGTTTTATATTTTAACTGCAGGAAAAGCAGGTACAAATAATGCTACAGTTACTTTTGGAGGACCGGATACTTATAATGTTACTGGAATTGGTATGACAAAATCTTCTCAGATTGCATACTATGCAGAAAGAGATTATTTAACACCAAACTCAACATTCACTGATGCTAGAAATGCTACAATAGCAGTAGCAAACACATTATATTGTGCAAGTAGTCCTGAAGTTATTGCTGTTACAAATGCTTGGTTTGCTGTAAATGTTGGTAATGCTTATGTTGGTTATACTAATGATGTGACAATTAAGTCTATAGTTGGACAAACTAATGTTGCATGTGGTTCATCTTATAGTCCTTCAATAGTTCTAGAGAATGCAGGGTCAGCAAATATTACTTCAATTACTGTGACTTATAACATTAATGGAGGTTCAAATACAACAACGACTTGGACTGGAAATTTAGCAAATTGTTCGAGCTTCTCTTTGCCTATTCCAGTAAGCGGTTTAGCAAATGGGACTAATGTTTTAAATGTTACTGCTACTGTTTCAGGAGATGGTAATGCTTTAAATGGTACAAAATCAGCTTTAATTTTGGTTAATACAAATGGTGTTGTAAATACAGTAAAAGCATTTGAATCAAATAATGATGCTTTAGTTTCTGTAGATAAAAATGGAAGAACTTCAACAGTTTGGGAAAGAGGGAGTATTTCTAAAACGTTGTTAAGTAATGCAGTTGCAGGTTCACAAGTATATGCTACAAAATTAAGCGGAAATTATCCTGATAAAACCACTTCATACTTAGTGTCTCAATGTTATAATTTGTCAAATGTTGTTAACCCAACGGTGAATTTTGACATGGCATTTGATTTAGAATCAAATTGGGATATTATTTACTTTGAATATTCTACTGATTCAGGTGCAACTTGGAACGTATTAGGTACTTCTGCAGATGCAAATTGGTATAATAGCTCAAGAACACCAAACGGTACAGATTGTTTTAATTGTATAGGAAAACAATGGACAGGTGATTACGCAACTGCTCCAACTGGAGGTACAGGAGTTAATGGTAATAAACGTAATTATTCACATAGTTTAACTTCTTTAGGTTCACCTTCAAACGTTATGTTTAGATTTGTTTTTATTTCAGATGATTCAGTTAATCAAGAAGGTGTTTTTATTGACAACTTTGTTGTTCAGGGAACTTTATCTAGAGGTGAAAATAGTTTTGAGCAATTTGCAGTTTATCCAAATCCTTCAAAAGGTAAATTTAATGTGATTCTTTCTACTTCAGAAGAAGTTAAAGTAGAAGTTTTTGATATTAGAGGACGTTCTGTTTATAATAAGACTCACAAATCAGAAGGAGAAATTTTTAACAAGGAAATAGATTTAAATACAATTTCTTCGGGTGTTTATATTTTAAATATAGAAAGTGCTGGTAAAAAAGAAGCGAGAAGAATTATTATTGAATAATTTTAATCTTATAATAAATAAAAGTCCCGTTTTAAGCGGGACTTTTTATTTATATAATAATAGTATAAATAAGTTTTTTAAACTTTGTTTATCTAGTATTTTGTAAAATATTAGTTTTTAAATTATTAAGGAAGAATGTTTTTTAACTTTCTTTTAAACTCTAGTTAGTATCAATTTTGTAAGAATAGATTAAGTGTGTAATGGGTTTAAATTTTAGTTTTTCAATGTTCTTTTAAATATTTTACCGTTGTATTAATTTTAATCATGGATTTTAACATAGAAAATTTGAATATAAAAGCCAAGCTTACTGTTAAGAAGTTTGGCTTTTATATTTTTTAAAGAATTTCTTGAAATTCGCCTATTTATAAAGAATTTTATGAAATTTGATGTTTCTAAAGAATTCGTGAAATTTGCATATT
>CAMLKV010000012.1 GCA_946480635.1 uncultured Flavobacterium sp. | reverse complement strand
GGACTAAATCAAATTTCATACTATCAAATATAGTTGGCAAAGATAAAATATTTAAAATTTTCGATTTAGCATTTCACAATTTATTTAACAATTAATTGGGCGAGTCCACTCCCTTGTCGTGGTCGGGCTATCCGCGCTACAAGATAGCTTGCTCCTATCCCTCTCGCTAGTCGATTTTTTTCAAAGTATTCTTTAAAACTTTTTGCCTATGGAAAAAATATAAAGTAATTTTGACGGCTAATAATTTATACGTATTCAAAATGTCTGACATTCAACAACTAACAAAATTTACAACGCAAGTAAGAAGAGACATTCTTCGCATGGTACATGCTGTGAATTCAGGTCACCCAGGAGGTTCTTTGGGCTGTGCTGAGTTTTTCACTGTGCTTTATCAACATTTAATGGTAAGAAAACCAGGTTTCGACATGGACGGTATAGGAGAAGATCTTTTCTTCCTTTCAAACGGTCACATCTCACCAGTTTTCTATTCAGTTTTAGCACGCAGTGGATATTTCCCAGTAAAAGAATTAGCTACTTTCCGTAAGTTAAATTCAAGATTACAAGGTCACCCTACAACTCACGAAGGTTTACCTGGAGTACGAATGGCTTCTGGATCTTTAGGTCAAGGATTATCTGTGGCAATTGGTGCTGCTCAGGCAAAAAAACTAAACAAAGACAATCATATCGTTTACGCTTTATGTGGTGATGGTGAATTACAAGAAGGTCAAAACTGGGAAGCTATCATGTATGCTTCGGCTAAAAAAGTTGACAACTTAATTGCAACTATCGACTTAAACGGAAAACAAATTGACGGAACTACTGACGAAGTTCTAGCAATGGGAAGCGTAAAAGCAAAGTTTGAAGCTTTTGACTGGGATGTTGTTGAAATTAAAGAAGGTAATAATATTGAGGCTATCATTTCTGGAATGACTCATGCAAAATCATTGTCTGGAAAAGGAAAACCAGTTTGTGTTTTATTACATACCGAAATGGGACACGGTGTTGACTTCATGATGCACACACATGCTTGGCATGGTAAAGCTCCTAACAACGAACAGCTAGAAATTGCATTGGCACAAAACCATTTAGAAGACGAAATTGACTACTAGAATTATGAAAAAATATACAAATCAAGGAAGTAAAGATACTCGTTCTGGTTTTGGAGCGGGAATGACTGAATTAGGTCAAAAAAACGAAAACGTTGTTGCATTATGTGCCGACTTAATTGGTTCATTAAAATTTGATGATTTTAAAAAAAATCATCCTGAAAGATTCTTTCAAATAGGAATTGCAGAAGCAAACATGATTGGAATTGCTGCTGGCTTAACCGTTGGCGGAAAAATTCCTTTCACAGGAACATTTGCTAATTTCTCTACTGGACGTGTTTATGATCAAATCCGTCAATCTGTAGCGTATTCAGACAAAAACGTAAAAATTTGTGCATCTCATGCTGGTTTAACTTTAGGAGAAGATGGTGCTACTCACCAAATCCTTGAAGATATTGGTTTAATGAAGATGTTACCAGGAATGACAGTTATCAACACATGCGATTACAATCAAACCAAAGCGGCAACTATTGCATTAGCTGATCACCATGGTCCTGCATATTTACGTTTTGGACGTCCAGTTGTACCTAACTTCACTCCAGCTGACGAGCCATTTGTTATTGGTAAAGCGGTCATGTTGAGCGAAGGAACTGATGTAACCATTGTTGCAACAGGTCACTTAGTATGGGAAGCTTTAATAGCTGCTGAAACTTTAGAAGCTAAAGGAATCTCTGCAGAAGTAATAAACATACATACTATCAAACCTCTTGATGATGAAGCTATTCTAAAATCAGTTGCTAAAACTGGTTGCATAGTAACTGCAGAAGAGCATAACATTTTAGGCGGTTTAGGAGAAAGTGTTTCTAGATTATTAGCATTAAACACTCCTACTCCTCAAGAATTTGTTGCTGTTAATGACAGTTTTGGAGAATCAGGGACACCAGAACAATTGATGGAGAAATACAAATTAAACAATAAAGCAATTGTTGAAGCTGTAGAAAAAGTAATGAAGAGAAAATAATATTTTCTTTCATACATAAAAAATCCCGCTCAATGAGCGGGACTTTTATTTCTATTCAATGTCTTTATTGACAGTTCTTATCTAAATGCTTTCTTAAACGCGTAGATGCCGTAAAATCACCTGAACAACTAGGAATACCTTGAGTTTCATCTATTTCCGTAGTGCTCGGGTCATCAACAGCTGCACCATTGTAAGGATAATTACCATTATCTACCCATTCACCATTTACTAAAATTTTTGGCCTTTTAGTTTCCGTTTTCGTAAGAACACCATCACCATCATCATCCTTATCCTTATAATTTTGGCGTCCGTCACCATCAGTATCATCATCTGTAAAGATACCATTGCCATTTAAATCTTCATCTTTAGATAAAATTCCATCCCCATCATGATCGACATACTCTAATTGCATTAACTTAAAGTTAAAAATTAACGGAGCGTATCCAGGTATTGAACCTTGCGAAATATTATAATAACCTAAACCTGATGGCAAAAACATTATTCCCGCACCATAGTCATTGAAAGAAAAAGTTCCATCTGGGTTTACAGAAGTTAAATTTCCTGATTTAAACTTAGGAATAATTTCCGCCCAACCTTGCACAACATTGTCCATTGGTAACCAAACTGGATTATTCGCTTGATCAAAAGTTGTATTATCCATCAAAGTCCCTTTATAGGTAACAAATACTTTATCAACTCTTGTTGGATTTAAATTCTCCCCATAATAATCTGGATCATATGGAGAGCTTGTTTTTTTACTAATATTAATAAAATACACTTTATAATCAACCCCATTACTATTTACCATTTTATGCTGAACTGGATATTCAGTTTGGTCAGCAATTGAAATTTTATTATCGGGATTAGGGTTAGGAATCTTAAAAAAAGAAACATTTTGATTTGCATCAACCTCCATATAATTTTCGTCCATAAATTTCTCAATAGCAGCAATATCAACTGGATACTGATCAGCATAAGGAATCACTGGAATTGGATCCATCTCATCAGCCTTTTGACATTGGATAAAAACAAAACAAAACAATAAGGCAAAAGAGGCCTTTAAAATTCTATACATTATTCAATAAATTTAAGTGTGCAAGATACAATTTTGATTTATTTTTGCTTGAATTTTAACTTAGTTTTTTAAAATTTATGCGCATAGATAAATACTTGTGGTGCATTCGTTATTACAAAACGAGAAATATGGCCACCGAAGCATGTAAAAAAAACCACGTAACGGTTAATGATGATATTGTCAAGCCTTCAAAGGATATTTTACCTGGAGACAAGATTACATTTAGAAAAGACCAAATCACTTACATCATTAAAGTGCTTGCTATTCCTGATAATCGCTTAGGGGCAAAACTAGTGGATTTATATAGAATAGACCAAACACCTCCTGAAGCATTTGCACATTTAGAAATGCTTAAATTATCAAAGGAACACTACCGCAAAAGCGGAGTTGGAAGACCAACAAAGAAAGATCGTAGAGATTTAGAAGATTTCGAATTAGATTTTGATGATGAACATGAAACTGAATAGTGAATACTGGAACAACAGATATCATAACAATGAAACTGGTTGGGATGTTGGAGAAATTACCGCGCCATTAAAAGAATATATTGACCAGCTTAGCGACAAATCTATCAAAATATTAATTCCAGGATGTGGCAACGGATACGAATTTGAGTATCTACAAAAGAATGGCTTTTCAAATTCTTATGTGCTAGATTACGCTAAACAACCTATAGACAATTTGAAAGAGAGGTTGCCCGAATGTGATAAAACAAAATTTATCGAGCAAGATTTTTTCGAACATGAAGATAAATATGATTTAATCATAGAACAAACATTCTTTTGCGCTCTAGATCCTCATTTAAGAAAAAACTATGTAAAAAAAATGCATTCTTTACTTAAGGATAATGGTAAAATAATAGGACTACTTTTTCAATTCCCATTAACAGAATCAGGACCTCCTTTTGGAGGAAGTAAAAAAGAATATTTGAATTTATTTTCAGATTTATTTGAAATAAAAACACTAGAAACTGCTTATAATTCTATAAAACCCCGAAAAGGAAACGAACTCTTTTTTATCTTTACAAAAAAATAACTCATGAATCAGAATATTATATTAAATCATCAGGAAATCGAGTATAAAACCAAACGTATAGCCTATCAGATTTACGAAACATTCATTAATGATGAAGAAATAATTATTGCTGGAATTCATGGAAACGGAAGCCTTTTTGCTGAAAAACTATCAATCGTTTTAAAAACAATCTCCCCTCTGAAAGTTACTTTATGCGATGTAATGATTGATAAAAAAAATCCAACAGCTACAATTACAACTTCAATTGACAAGTCAATGTATGAAAACAAAGGGCTAATATTAGTAGACGATGTATTAAATTCTGGAACTACTTTAATATATGGTGTAAAGCATTTTCTTGAAGTCCCTTTAAATAAATTTAAAACAGCTGTACTTGTTGATCGTAATCACAAAAAATATCCTGTAAAAGCCGATTTTAAAGGAATTTCACTATCTACTTCTATTTTAGAGCACGTTCAGGTAGTTTTTGAAGAAAACAACGATTATGCTTACTTAGAATAGTTTTTGAATTTCAGAAACTATTTCTTCGGGTGATTTTTCATCTGTCATAACCGTGAATTTACATTGATTATAGAAATAGCTTCTATCAAAAAGGTGTTTTGCTATAAATTCAAATGTTTCTTCATCTTTTAAGCTTTGCAACAGAGGTCTTTTCGAAATTTCGTTCTTAAGTCTTGAAACCAATACCGGAATACTTGTTTTTAAATAAACTGAAATCACATCATCATTCGCTAAAAACAAATGATTGTTTGCATAACAAGGCGTACCTCCTCCAGTACTTAAAATATATGATTCATCATTTTCTATAAGTTTTTTAAAAACTTCGTGTTCTTTTTTTCTAAAAAACACTTCTCCTTCTTCTGAAAAAATCTCTCCAATTGATTTTTGAAGCTCATTTTCGATTAAAAAATCCAAATCGTAGAATGGTAATTCTAAATTTTTCGCCAAAAGTTCACCTACTTTAGACTTACCTGATCCCATATACCCTATTAAAACAATTTTTTTTACTAACATAAAACCTTATAAATAAACACTTTGAAAACAATTTTAAAAAAAACTCAAATTTATCATTAATTTAGTTTGAAATGTTAAAAATAAGGTATTATATTTGCACCCGCAATCAGGAAATGATTTAGACTCCGTAGCTCAGCTGGTAGAGCACATCACTTTTAATGATGGGGTCCTGGGTTCGAATCCCAGCGGGGTCACAAAAAGTCAAACGCAAGTTTGACTTTTTTTGTTTAAGGCCACGTGGAGAAATTGGTAGACTCGCCATCTTGAGGGGGTGGTGTCGCAAGACGTGTCAGTTCGAATCTGATCGTGGTCACAAAAAAGCGCAAAATAGGCGCTTTTTTTATTTAAAAATTCTCCGAAAAAAAGACTTCAAAAACTCCTTTTTGGGGCAACTTAAAATCACTCGGAAATCTTCCAAAACGGATGTTTTTTCATCCAAAAACTTCAAAATTAATTTAGGATCAGATTTAGTAAACATTGATGAAAAAATTTGCTCCCCCAGAAAATTTTTTCTGTGGAGTACATCCACAAACAAATCATCATAAAAAGTAAACCTATTAGACTTTTTAAATTTCCTAAAATCAATAACTTTTTCATTCAAAAACCTTACAACTTTTTTACTTTCCTTATCGGAATTTGAAAATGTAAAACCTGAACTCGCTTTTGTCCATCCTCCCGCTGTACCTATATTTAAAATTCTTTTTGTGTTCCTTTTCCAAAAAGGATAAGTTGTCATAGGAATATTACCTTTCTCTTTGGATACTATTTCGAACGTTTCTATACTTAGATTATTTAAATAACTTTTAATTTCTAATTCGTAATCTTCATAACCTAATACTTTTGGTGAAAAAAGAGTATATTCTATCAATGCTTCATTTTCAGATATTGGCAAAACATACATAAATCGAGTGTTCCCTTTTTGAGCCACTGAAAAATCCATAAACAACGCTTCTTGAGGGTTAAATAACTTCCCCTTGCTTCGTACAAACCAACCAACAAAATGTTGCTGTAATAAAGAATATTTTTTTTGTTTACTCAACAAATCATAATCCAAAATAGAATTGAACAAATATGCTCCTAAGTAATTCTTTCCCTTAGTCCTTACAATCACAGAATCGTTTTCCTCTTCAAAAGAAATTACTTTATCCTTAATCCATTCGATGTTATAATCTTCAGTTATTTTTTTGTAATAATCATAAAAGCTTTTAGATTCAATCATTTTATAAAATGAGCCGTTTAGGCAGTCAATTGTTACAAACTCATTTTTAAAGAAAGCTTTAGACCACTTATGTTTTACAATTATGTCCCAATCTCCATTATCTTCTTCCCAAAAACACCAAGTACGATCATTTAAATTCTTATCATCAGGCTCAATAATTAAAATATTTTTGTCCAACAAAATACCACCTTCAACCATTTTGATGATTATCATCATGGCTGATAAACCTAGTCCTGAAAATATATAATCATATTTCATTGCGTAATGATTTGAAACAAAAATAATCAATCTAAAGCATTATTTTTCTAAATTTGTTTAACAAAGAACAAAAAAAGATGAACAATATAAAGTCTGTTTTCAGCATAAAAGATCTTGAAAATCTTTCAGGAATTAAAGCACATACAATTCGTATTTGGGAAAAAAGATATAATATTTTAGAACCAATGCGAACTGATACCAACATTAGATTTTATGACGCTTTAAATCTTCAAAAATTATTAAATATTACGTTACTTCACAATCACGGTTACAAAATTTCTAAAATTTCTAAACACAATAATGCTGAAATTTCAGAATTAGTGAAGCAAATCATCAATGAAAAGAGTGTTACAAATCATGCTGTTAATACTTTTAAAATGGCTATGATGAATTTTGACCAAACTCTTTTCTCAAAAACGTACAATGAATTACTTTCTAAAAAGACATTTAAAGATGTTTTTATAGAAGTTTTCATTCCATTAATGGAACAAATAGGTCTTTTATGGCAAACTGAGACCATAACCCCAGCGCATGAGCATTTTATAAGTCATTTAATTAAACAAAAAATTCTTGTAAACACAGAAGCACTTCAAAACTCTAATCCTATTCATGATGAGAAAGTATTTGTCCTTTATTTACCACTAAATGAAATACACGAACTTGGACTCTTATATTTAAATTACGAATTGGTTCACCATGGTTACAAAACTGTTTATTTGTCTGAAAGTGTTCCGTTAAACAGCTTAAAAGACATGACAAATTATTTTAAAAATATTTGCTTTATAACATACACTACCATTGAACCTGAGAAGGGTAAAATAAATGAATACATTCAAGAATTTAATGATGAAATTTTATCTAAAACCAATTCACAATTATGGATAGCAGGTAGATTAACAAGTTACATTGATAAATCAAAAATTAATTCCCAAATAAAAGTTTTTAGCACTCCCCTTGAAGTCTTAACAGAATTTTAAGAATTGTTCAAACATAATTTTGTTTAACTTTATTGAAATTTTGTTAAACAAAAAATGAAAAAGAATATCGCTATAATAGGTTCCGGATTTTCGTCACTTGCAAGTGCTTGTTACCTAGCAAAAGCTGGCCATACCGTAACAATATATGAAAAAAATGAAACCATTGGCGGCAGAGCAAGACAATTAAAAAAGGAAGGTTTCACATTTGATATTGGTCCAACATGGTATTGGATGCCAGATGTCTTTGAACAATTCTTCAACGATTTCGATAAAAAAACTTCAGATTACTACAATCTAATAAAGTTATCACCAGCATATCAGGTTTATTTTGGAATAAATGACTACGTAACTATTTCCGACAATTTTGAAGATATAAAGCAAACTTTTGAAAAAATAGAATCTGGTAGTGGTAAAGAGCTTGAATATTTTATCAAAGAAGCTAAGAATAATTACAATATTGCCATAAAAGATTTGGTATATCGACCTGGTGAATCACCTCTTGAATTGATTAGTTTTGAAACCATAAAAAAATTAAATCAGTTTTTTGGTTCAATTTCTTCAGATGTTAGAAAAAAATTCAAAAATAAAAGACTAATTCAAATTCTTGAATTTCCAGTTCTATTTCTTGGTGCAAAACCTTCTAAAACGCCTTCGTTTTATAGCTTTATGAATTATGCCGATTTTGGTCTTGGCACATTTTATCCAAACAATGGAATGTACAGTGTTGTTCAAGCTATGGAATCATTAGCTAAAGAGCTCGGAGTTAAAATAATTACTAAAGCTAATGTTGAAAAAATAGAAACCGAAAATGGTAGAGCAAGTGCTTTAATTGTTAACGGAAACTTTATAAATACTGATGTTATCTTATCTGGAGCTGATTACCATCATTCTGAATCCTTATTAGACAAAAAACATCGAGTATACTCAGAAAACTATTGGAACAAAAAGACATTTGCTCCTTCTTCTTTATTATTTTATGTTGGATTTGATAAAAAAATAAAAAATGTAGAGCATCATTCATTATTTTTTGATGTTGATTTCGACATACATGCTCAAGATATATATGATGATCCTAAATGGCCTGAAGACCCGTTATTCTACGCAAGTTTTCCATCAAAAACCGATATAACATCTGCTCCTGAAGGAAAAGAAGCTGGAATTTTTTTAATTCCGCTCGCTCCAGGATTAATTGATACAGTAGAATTAAGGGAAAAATACTTCGATAAAATTATTACACGTCTTGAAAAACTAACACAACAAGAAATAAAATCGAGTATTATATTCAAAGAGTCCTTTTGTGTAAACGATTTTATAAAAGAATACAACTCTTACAAGGGTAATGCCTATGGCATGGCAAATACGCTTTTACAAACAGCTTTTTTAAGGCCAAAAATACGCAGTAAAAAAGTTAAAGATTTATATTTTACTGGACAATTAACCGTTCCTGGACCAGGAGTTCCTCCATCATTAATTTCAGGAAAACTAGCTGCACAACTAATTGAAAAATATTCGTAACCATGAAAGCATTATTCGACAAAGTTTCAAACGACTGTAGTAAAAATGTCACTAAAACATACAGTACTTCATTTTCAACTGCTGTAAAAATGTTGGCTCCAAGCATTCGTCAAGATATTTATAACATTTACGGTTTTGTAAGACTTGCAGATGAAATTGTAGATTCTTTTCATGATTATGATAAAGAAGTACTTTTTGATATGCTTGAAACTGAATTAAAAGTATCTCTAAAAGAGAAGATAAGCTTAAATCCTATCTTAAACGCATTTCAACATACAGTGCATAAATATGAAATTCCATATGAGATGATTGAAGCCTTTATGAAAAGTATGCGATTAGACTTAACAAAGAAAACTTATGAATCTAACGAAGAATATGAAGATTACATTTATGGAAGTGCTGATGTGGTTGGACTAATGTGCTTAAAAGTATTTGTAAAAGGCAATAATGAACTTTATGAAAAATTGAAAAATTCGGCAATGAAACTAGGTTCCGCCTTCCAAAAGGTAAACTTTTTAAGAGATTTAAAAGCTGATTTTGAAGATTTAGACAGAACATATTTCCCAAATACAGATTTGACCAATCTAAACGAAGATTCAAAAAAAGCAATTATTTTAGACATAGAAAATGATTTTTCTGAAGGATTTGAAGGTATAAAAAACTTACCTCTGGAAGCTAAATTTGGTGTATATACTGCTTACATTTATTATAAAAAACTATTAATTAAACTAAAAAGAACACCTTCAGCCGAAATAAAGAACACTCGAATACGAGTTCCTGACTATCAAAAACTAGGTTTAGTTGCAAACTGCTATGTAAAATACCGTTTAAATCTTTTATAAAATGACAATTCACATTATAGTATTCATATTGACTTTTTGCTTCATGGAGTTTATGGCTTGGTTTAGTCACAAATACATTATGCATGGTTTTTTGTGGTATTTACACGCTGATCATCACAAAAAAGATCATGATTCTTGGTTTGAAAGAAATGATGCTTTCTTTGTTTTTTATGCCATAGTTAGCATGGTATTTTTCTTTTTATAGGCCTTGCCATAGGCCTAGGTATTTTTGCATACGGAATAGCTTATTTTGTAGTTCATGATATTTTTATCCACCAAAGATTCAAACTTTTTAAAAATGCTAACACACGCTATGCTCGTGCTGTGAGGAGAGCTCACAAAATGCATCACAAACATATTGGGAAACAAGAAGGTGAATGTTTTGGTATGCTCCTTTTCCCTTTGAAATATTACAAAGAAGCTAAATAAAAAAAAGCGACCAAAAGGGTCGCTTTTTTATTTGAACAATTCCTGCAAAGGTTTTAACTGCTCGACATCTATTTTTGATTTTTGCATTAGCTTAAGCATTTCCATCACCGTTGTAGGATTCATATCATTACCAGTAATTCTGATTACAGCTAATCCATTTTCAGCTCTATTACCATATAAGATAAACTCATCAATATGTTCATCTTTACCAACGCATTTAAACTCGGCCCCATCTTTACCCATACTTACCTTTATCAAAGACTCGTATTTTTCATCTTTTAATATTGATGAAATCTTTTTCTTTTCAGCTTCAAATTGAATTTTGTTCTTATCATCAGCTTTAAAAGTTAAAATATTTACTTTTTCAAACGATTCCAAAACATCTTTTTCATTTGAAGATAGCTTGGTTTTTTCTAAGTTTAAAATATTAGGCGTTACATCAAGAACTGTAAAATCTTTATTCTCACTATTTTCAACAAAATACTTTTGTAATGTAGGCTCATTTTTACAGCTCATAAAAAGCAAAACTAAACCTAACGAAACATATTTTAAAATATTTTTCATAAGCTTTTTATTTTCCAGCTTTTTTCAATTCGTCACCTCCAGGAATATTCATTCTGTTAGTTAAAGTCGAAAGTTCATTGATGTCGAAGTTACCTGTTAACGACATTAAAACCGTTTCATTTCCTTTAACGTTTGCTCCTTCAATAAACATTAACAACTCTTTTACTTGTGTATCTGAACCGCCAGATTTCACAAATATCTTCACATTTTTACCACCATCATTAACACGCATTAACTCTTCAAGATTACTTGATTTTAAATATTTATCAACGTTTCCTCGCATATCTGCAGTTGTTTTGTTACTTGATGTCATAAACACCTTTAAGTTATCTAATTTTTTGATCAAAGCTAGATACTTTTGTGCTTCTTTATCTGAAGCTTCCATTTTTACTTTACTCATTAAATCGAACATTTTTTTGTTCACCACAATAGATGTAACTCCTTCCTGACCATCATATTTATCAAATAAGGTTTGAGCCTGACTAAAAAATGGTAGTAAAATAAATGTTACTATTATAACTATTTTTTTACTCATAGATATTGCTTTAATTTTTCGGTATTCGTGAATCTTTGATTTCATGATTGATAATTTTAATTATTGTTTTTAAATACTCTGTTTTTTGCATTCTCGTACTCTTGTACATACTTAACACTTTCTATGCCAATGTTTACATTTTGTGACAATAGTGCCAACGCCTTTTGAGTTTGTTCAAATGCTTCTTGTGGGTTATCATAACTCCCTAGTTCATTTTTAATCTCTTTTGGTTGGATACTACTCATATAAAGGGCAAACATTCCAAGCAAAATTACTGTTGAAGCTGCTATTGAAATCCACATTGATTTTGATGTTTTTTTGTTGCGGAAATTCTTTAGAATATTCGTCTAATTTAGCTTGCGAGAAGTAACCAAACATTGCCTTATATTGCTCTAAATGTGGCGCCACATTTGGAGAAGAAAAGTAGCTGCGCAACTCCCTTTCTTCGGCAAGAGAGGTTTCTCCCTGAAAGTATTTTTCTATTAATATTTCTATTTTATTGTAATCCATAATTATGGGTATTAATCATTTTTTCACGTATTGCTTTTCGTGCTCTCGATAAAGCTACTCGAACAGCTGTTTCATTCATTTCTAAAACCTGGGCTATTTTTTCAAACTCATACTCTTCAATGTCTCTCATTTGTATGATTAACTTTTGCTGTTCTGGCAAATCATTAATCCATTTTTCAACCCAATTCAAAGAATCCTGATCTTCTATTTTCTTATGTAATTCAGCTCCTTGCTCAGTATAATTGTTATGTACAATTTTCAAGTTAGTCACACGTTTAGATTTTAAAACATCTAAACAATGATTTTTTGTAATTGTCATAGCATAAGCCTCAATACTACCGTATTCTTTAAGGGCATCATTTTTATAAGAACATCTTGCGTTGCATCTTCAGCTTCCTCATTACTAACAAGCAACCTCTTAGCCAATCTGAACAGCTTGTCCTTAAAAGGTTTTATCGTACTTAAAAACTCAGATTGATTCATTTAATTGGCTTGTTATATTATCTAGACGATTCAACAATTAGTTTGTTACATTAACTTTAAAATAATTTTTAACTCACTAAATTTACAGAAATTAAAATCCAATAAAAAATGAAAGCTTTCACTAAATCAATATTATTCCTAATGGTATTTGGCTTATTTATTGCATCTTGTGAAGACTACGATGATAATCCTTCAAGCTATCCAATACAAAACTTTATATGGAAAGGACTAAATGGTTACTATTTATATCAGCCTAATGTTCCTGATTTAAATGATGAAAAGTTTTATTACCAAAAAGACTTAGATAATTATTTAAGTAATTTTTCATCACCAGAATCATTATTCGAAAGTTTAATATATCAAAGAAGTACAATAGACAAATACAGTGTTCTTTATAGTGATTACACAAAACTTGAACAAGCGCTAAGTGGCTCTAGTGACAGCAATGGCTTAGAATATGGTTTAAATTACAAATCTGGCAGTACAACTGATATCTTTGGATGGGTAAAATATATAATGCCTAATTCTGATGCTTCAACAAAAAATATTCAACGAGGAACAATCTTTTATGCTATAAACGGAACTCCTTTAACTATTAGCAATTACAGAAGTTTATTAGCAAATACATCATACACATTAAATTTAGCCGACTATAATAATGGTGCAATAACGCCTAATGGGCAATCGGTTACTTTAGTAAAAGGTCCTTATACAGAAAATCCAGTTTTAATAAAAAATACACATGTTCTAGGCTCGCGAAAAGTTGGTTATCTAATGTATAACGGATTTTATAGCGCTTATGAAAATCAACTCAATGATGCTTTTGGCTATTTAAAATCTGAAGGAATTACACATTTAGTTCTTGATTTAAGATACAATTCAGGGGGTTCAATAGCAACTGCAACGAGATTAGCCAGTATGATAACTGGACAATTTAATGGACAAATTTTTGCAAAACAACAATGGAATCCTAAACTCATGTCGAGACTCGACCCTAACAGTTTAAATAATTTATTTACGAGTTCTACAGGCTCTGGAACTGCACTAAACAGTTTGAATCTTTCTAAAGTATATATTTTAACAACTAAAAGTACTGCTTCTGCAAGCGAATTAGTAATTAATTCATTAAAACCTTATATCGATGTTGTACAAATTGGCACAACAACTACTGGAAAAAATGTAGGTTCAATAACTTTATATGATTCTGATGATTTTACAAAGCAGAATATAAATCCAAATCATAAATATGCAATGCAACCTATTGTATTAAAAATTGTAGACAAAAACGGCTTTGGAGATTATGCACAAGGTATTAGTCCAACTTCACAAAACACATTAGCAGAAGACATAGGTAATTTAGGAATCCTTGGTAATGCAAGTGAACCTTATCTCGCTAAAGTACTTGATCTTATAGCTAATGGTGGAAAACATGTTACCCCTAAAACTTTTAAAGTATTTAATGAGGTACAAGAAATTAAAGAACGAGATTTAAGTAAAGAGATGTACATTAATTAAATCTTTAAAATTAAACATTTTTTTAAAGCTCTGTTTGTAAAGCAAAACGTCTCTTTCAATGAAAGAGACGTTTTGCTTTAATAAAATTATCAAATTAGTTGTTGAAGTAAAAACCATTTGGACCAACACCAACTGTTAAATTCTTTTTC
>CAMLKV010000011.1 GCA_946480635.1 uncultured Flavobacterium sp. | reverse complement strand
GATATAGCATTAGGAACAGGTATCTATTCTTATACTTGGAATCAAAAAAGATATGATAGATATAGGGATGCTTATAAGCAACGCTTAGTTCTTGGTGAAAGCAGCAATGATCGTTACCAAGGATTATTAAGCGATGAGAGACTTATAGATGCTCAAAAATATCATCAGCGTAACAGAGATTTATCTTTATTGATTACAGCCGCTCTTTATGTTCTAAATATAATTGATGCGAATGTTGATGCACATTTACAACAATTTAATGTAAATGGTGATTTGACCATTAAACCCGAAATTCAAACCAACGATTTTAACTACAAACAAAACGTTGGCCTTAGCTTAAATTATAAGTTTTAATAATCAAAATCATTATTACTATAACCATCAAAAAATAAAATAGTGAAAATAGCACTTTTAGGATACGGAAAAATGGGTAAAGTAATTGAACGAATTGCTTTAGAACGTGGCCATGAAATTGTTTTACGTAAATCGAGTCAAGATAACTTTGATGGACTTAAAAATGCAGATGTTGCAATCGATTTTAGTGTTCCAGATAGTGCAGTAAGTAACATTTCTGAATGTTTTACTACTAATATACCAGTAATAAGTGGTACAACAGGTTGGCTGGAACATTATGATAAAATAATTTCGCTTTGTTCAGAGAAAAACGGAGCTTTTATATACGGTTCTAATTTTAGTTTAGGAGTCAATATTTTCTTTGAATTGAATGACTATTTAGCAAAAATGATGGCCAATTTAGAGCAATATAAAGTTTCAATGGAAGAAATTCATCATACACAAAAACTTGATGCTCCTAGCGGAACAGCTATTTCATTAGCAAATGGCATCATTGAAAACACTAAATATGAGTCATGGACTTTAGAAAATCCTAAAACAAATGAAATTCATATTGAAGCTAAAAGAATAGAGAACATTCCCGGCACACACAGTATTTTCTATGACAGCGAAGTGGATCAAATCGAAATCAAACACACAGCACACAACCGTGAAGGTTTTGCTTTAGGAGCAGTTGTAGCGGCAGAATGGTTGGTTGGCAAAAAAGGAGTTTACACAATGAAAGATGTTCTTTCATTAAATAAGAAATAACAAATATTTTAAGAATTCTAAATTCTAAATAAAGATGACAGCATTACAGTGGTTTATATTTTTCTTAGTAGTTCAAATCATTCATGGATTAGGAACATGGAAACTATACGAAAAAGCAGGTAGAAAATCTTGGGAAGCTTTTATTCCAGTATATAATTCAATTGTTTTAATGAAGATAATAAACAGGCCTACATGGTGGACTACCTTATTATTTATCCCAATAATAAACCTAATTATGTTTATTGTTGTTTGGGTTGAAACATTAAGAAGTTTTGGAAAAAATTCAACAAAAGATACACTTTTAGGAGTTCTTACTTTAGGTTTTTATATTTACTATGTAAACTATTTTGAAAATGTAGAGTACATAAAAGACAGAAGTTTAGTAGCCAAAACTCAAGTTGGAGATACAATAAGTTCATTATTGTACGCAATCGTAGTTGCAACCTTAGTACATACCTATGTAATGCAACCCTTTACAATTCCAACTTCATCGTTAGAAAAATCATTGCTAATTGGAGACTTTTTATTTGTAAGTAAATTCCATTACGGAGCAAGAACGCCTAAAACAGCGGTTGCTTTACCAATGGTTCACGATAGTTTACTTGTTGTTAAAGAAAAATCATATTTAAGTTGGCCACAACTACCTTCATTCCGTCTTCCAGGAGTACAAAGCATTCAACGTAACGATATAGTTGTATTTAACTGGCCCGTTGATACAGTTTACCAATTTTTCGATAGATCTGGAAGACACATCGATAAGCCTGTGGACAAACGTTCAAATTATGTAAAAAGATGTGTTGGTTTGCCTGGTGATAGCTTTTCAATTAAAAATGGAGAAATTTTAATTAACAATAAAAAATTAGTATTACCTGAAAGAGCTAGACCACAGTGGTCATATGATGTTATTACTGATGGCTCATCTTTTGATGCTGAATACATTTTAAGAGAATTACAATTAACAGATCGTATTATTCCAACTGGAGAAAATCAATTTATATTTTCAGCAGTTACAGATGAAGCATATAACAAACTGAAACAAAATCCAGCGATAAAATCAATTACAAAAAGAATCGCTCCAGCGCCTCAAAGTGTTGATAAAAGTATCTTTCCACATAATCAAAAATGGAGTCAAGATAATTTAGGACCAATCTATATTCCTGAAGCAAACAAAACTGTCGCTTTAAATAAAGAAACCCTTCCTTTTTACAAACGTTTAATAACGGTTTACGAAGGCAATAAATTAGAAGAAAAAGGCGGCAAAATTTATATCAACGACAAAGAAGCTACAAATTATACTTTCAAACAGGATTACTACTGGATGATGGGTGATAATCGTCACAACTCAGAAGATAGCCGTTACTGGGGATTTGTCCCTTTTGATCACGTAGTTGGTAAACCAGTATTTATTTGGTGGAGTATTGACCCTAATGTTCCATGGAGTAAAGCTATAGACAAAATCCGTTGGGATAGACTATTTTGTACTGTTGGTGGAGATGGACAACCTGTTTCTTACTTCAAATATTTCCTAATTGTGCTTGTTGCATGGTTTGGATACGATTTTTACAAAAGAAAAAAAGCTAAAAAGGCATAAATAATAAATTAAATATAATGCTAAATCAATAAAATGGTTTAGCATTTTTTAACTCATCTATAATGGACATTTTAATACATCCTACATACTTTCCTTCAATAAGTCATTTTGTTGCTATGGCTAAAGCCTATGCTGTTACGTTTGAAATGGAAGACAACTTTCAAAAGCAAACCAATAGAAACAGGATGTATATATACAGTCCAAATGGAATTCAGCTTTTAAATATCCCAATTAAGCACTCTAAAAAGGTTCGCCAAAAAACTAAAGATGTTCGCTTAGAAACAGCTTTCGATTGGCAAAAGCAGCATTTTAAGTCATTAGAAGCTGCTTATAGAACTTCTCCTTTTTTTGAATATTATGAAGATGCCATAACGCCAATTTTCACTAAGAAACATACTTTCTTGATGGATTTAAACTTCGAAACTATCGAAATTGTAAAGAAATGCTTAGGCCTTACTTTTGAAGAAAACAAAACCATCGAGTATTTTCATGAAGTTCCAAATTTTGATGATTACCGAATTTTAGCAAACGGAAAAAAAGACAATGCTACTTTTGAGGAATACACACAAGTTTTTGAAGAAAAGCATGGCTACCTTAACAATTTAAGTATCTTGGATTTATTATTCAATGAAGGAAGATATGCTCTTGAATATCTGAAAAAACAATCTATTTAAAAAGCTTAAGAAACTAACTACTTCAACTCTATTCTTGCCATTACAGGAAGATGGTCTGAATTGATGAATTCAGGGAAATTGGTAAAACTCTTCACAGTCATTTTAGGGTCAGCAAATATGTAATCTATTCGAGCAGGGTAATATTTAAAGTTATAGGTTTGCCCGAAGCCTTTTCCTGCTTCTTCAAAACTATCCTGTAGATCGCCTTTAATTACTCTATACACATACGAAAAGGCACTATTGTTCATATCACCACAAACCACTAATGGAAATTTAGATGTCTTTTTGTGTTCCATTATTATTTCAGCTTGTTGCTGTTGTTTTTTAAAAGCTTCACTAATACGTTTAAAAACCATTTGAGATTTCTCTTGATTAATTCCTTCAACATTCTCAGACATTTCATTAACATCTGGCGAAATTTTAATGGATTCTAAATGTATATTGTAAACCCTTACAATGTCTTTTCCCACTTTAACATCCGCAAAAATCGCATCATTGTTAGAATTAGGAAATTCTATTTTTCCTTCGTCTACAATTGGAAATTTAGAGAATATGGCATTACCCGTTTTTATTTTATCTCCTTTCATAAAAATAGCACGATAAGGATAAATTTTTAAATCAATTTTTGCAGAAGCTGAAGTTGAATACTCCTGAATACATAATACATCAGGGTTATTTTCATTTACAAACTTCAAAATATCTTGAGCAACATCTTCCCTAGGAATCCAATTAAAAAGATTTAGTAATCGAACATTATATGTCATAACCACAAAATCTTTGTCCGAAACTTCACTCTCGTTTGAAGAAAATTTATAAAATTTATTAATAAATGTTATTCCCAACATTAAAACCAATCCAGACAAAAACATTTGCCTTTTAAATTGAAAAAACCAGTATGCAAAAAACAATGCATTTACAATTAAGAAAAATGGCAAAATAAGTGTAAGTACAGACAATAAAGGAAACCACTTAGGTGCCAAGAAAGGAAGCACATAAGCAAGGAATGTCAATATAGTTAACACTATATTGAAGAAAAAAGCTATTTTATTAAACCATGATAGGTTTTTCATTAATCAATTATCTAGTTTCAAACCAACTTCAAATAAACTCAATTAAGAATACAAAGGCTACTTGCCTGCTTTAAACAAAAATTCCTTTTCTTCTTTTGTAAGGCTATCATATCCTGACTGACTTATTTTATCTAAAATCTCATCTATTTGTTGTTGTGTTCTGTCTTTTGTTACTACTCTGCTTGTTGTTTTTGTAGGATTACTAGATTTGGGGTTTTTATGAACTTTTTTAAATGGGGTCGTTTTTTTTGATGAGAACAAATTAACAAAGAAATCCAAAACTGAATTAAATCCAGATGATAAATCTGTTCCTGACTGTAATGCTTTTATAAAGACAAATCCGAAAAAAGCTCCGCCAATATGTGCTAAATGTCCTCCTGTGTTTTCTAAAGGCAATTGTATTAAATCAATCACTAAAAATACAATGGCAATGTGCCAAAGTTTTACATTTCCTATTAATGCAAGTCTCAAATTCATGTAGGGACTATACGTTGTAGTTGCAATCAATATTGCCATCACAGAAGCCGAAGCTCCTACCAATAATGCATTTTGATTTTGCAGTAAAGGAAAAAGTAAATACGACAATAAATACAATATTCCTCCAAATAAACCTCCTAGAACATATAATGCGAATAATTGCTTTTGGGTAAAAAAAGTAGTAAACAGTTTCCCAGAGAAATTAAGCATTATCATATTAAACAGAATATGAAAAAAACCATTATGGAAAAATGAATAGGTCAATATCGTCCAAGGTTTAAACAAAAACTGATTTAAATTAGATGACAAACCAACATAATAGTAGTAATTGATTCCGAAATTAAAAAGCTGCAACAAAGCAAAAACAACACTTGGAATAGCAAATAGCAATATGTTCCAAAAAATTAATTTGGTAGTCATATCACCTAATTTATATTGCAATTTAAAGTCGTCTATTAAACTCATTTACTCAATTATGATATACAATTATAATAAATTAATTCCAACGACGGTCGTTAAATGAATTTTTCTTCCAGTACCACATCATGATAAAACCCACTATAGCACCACCTATATGGGCAAAATGAGCAATGCCTGTTCCTCCGCCAAAAATAGATCCTCCTTTAAGTCCTAAAAATAAATCTATTGCTAATAATCCTGGAACAAAATACTTTGCTTTTATAGGAATAGGGATAAACATTAAAGCCAATTCAGCATTAGGAAACATAAACGCAAAAGCCGTAAGCAAACCATAAATAGCTCCCGATGCTCCTACAGCTGGCACTATGTAAGCAGAAATAAACTCTGTAAATTTAGTTCCAGGTAAAATTTGCTCCCAGTTTAAATTGTATTGACCCTCTCTAAGTAAATTTAAAATATCACCAGTTTTTTCACCATTGGCTACTAGAATATCTAATCCTGAATGAAAATTATAATAATTTACTAATGAATGTAGTAATGCAGCTCCTAAACCGCATGATATATAAAAGAACAAAAACTTTTTACTTCCCCAAAAATGTTCTAAAGCGCTTCCAAATGAGTACAAAGCAAACATATTGAAAAAAATATGTCCAATATTGCCATGCATGAACATATGTGTTAGAGGTTGCCAAACCCTAAAAGCATTACTTTCAAAATAATGAAGCGAAAGTAATTGTTCTGCTTGAGGCACAAATTGTGTTCCAACAAAGAAAATAATATTGATTATCAGTAATTGCTTTACTGTTGGTGTTATTTGCATCATACGCTAAATTTTTTATCTAAATCTTCTACACTTAACGTGATGAAGGTTGGTTTATTAAAAGGTGAAATCGATGTTTCTTTACAGCCAAATAAATTGTTTACTAAATTTTCCTGAGCAACTTCTGTTAGCAAAGTTCCGGTTTTAACCGCTAAACTTTTTGCCATCGATTTTGCCATACTATCAATTTGACTAAAACTACTATCCGGAATTTCATCTTGTAAATCAGCTACCAATTGTTCTAATACAATAGATGCTTCGCTTTCTGAAACTGTAACTGGTAATCCAGAAATCACTACCGAATCTTGACCAATAGCATCAAATATAAAACCTGTATTTTCTAATGAAGATTTTAATTCATTAATAAGACTCATTTCATTACCCGAGAAATTCAACGTAATTGGGAATAATAATTGTTGGCTATTCGCTTGATGAACTGTAATATTCGTCAAAAATTGCTCATACAAAACACGTTGGTGCGCTCTTTGCTGATCAATAATTAACATTCCCGATTTTATTGGGCTTACAATATATTTTTTATGAATTTGATAGGTAACCGTTTTTGGTTTTTCTACTTCTGCTTCAGAAAACAAAGAATTAATAGTTGCTTCCGATTCGAAATGCATCTCCTGTGGCTCAAAACTATCTTTTAAACCCACATACAAACTTTCCCACGATTGTGATTCTTTTTTAGGCTTATAACCGGAACTCACACTAATTGATTTCTTTTCTTCAGCAAATGGATTGAAAGTACTATCAACCTGAATAGTAGGAAAATCTGCTTCCTTATTTTGATAACTGTAAGGAGTATCTAGTGTAGCATCTCTTTCAAAATCTAAAACAGGAGCCACATTAAATTGTCCTAAACTATGTTTAACAGCAGAACGCAAAATAGCATACAATGCATGCTCGTCGTCAAACTTAATTTCAGTTTTTGTAGGATGTATATTGATATCTATAGTATGCGGAGGAACATTTAAATACAAAAAGTAACTTGGCTGAGCCCCATCTCGCAGTAAACCTTCGTAGGCAGCCATTATAGCGTGATGCAAATATCCACTTTTGATAAATCTATCGTTAACAAAGAAAAACTGTTCTCCTTTATTTTTTTTAGCGAATTCGGGCTTTCCTATAAAACCTTCAATAGAAACAATTTCTGTGTTTTCTTGAACAGGAACCAATTTTTCATTAGTCTTACCCGAAAAAATATTTACAATTCGCTGACGCAGATTGGATTGTGGCAAATTAAACAATTCACTACCATTATGATACATCGTAAAATGAATGTTAGAATGTGCCAAAACCACTCTTTGGAATTCATCAATAATATGACGAAGCTCTACAACATCAGACTTTAAAAAATTTCTACGAGCAGGAATATTAAAAAATAAGTTTTTTACAGAAAACGATGTCCCTTTGGGTAAAACCGAAGGTTCTTGTGAAGTGAATTTACTTCCTTCAATAACAAGATGTGCTCCTAATTCATCCTGATCTTGTTTGGTCTTTAACTCCACATGGGCAATCGCAGCAATTGAAGCCAATGCTTCTCCGCGAAATCCTTTGGTATGTAAGTCAAACAAATCCTCTGCTTTTCTAATTTTTGAAGTCGCATGACGCTCAAAACACAAACGAGCATCTGTAACACTCATTCCTTTTCCATTGTCAATCACTTGAATAAGTGTTTTACCAGCATCTTTACAAATAAGCTTAATATCTGTAGCACCTGCATCAATTGCATTTTCCAACAACTCCTTAACTACAGAAGCAGGACGTTGAACCACTTCACCAGCGGCAATTTGGTTAGCAACATGATCAGGAAGTAATTGGATTATACTTGACATTGAAAATTATATCTTTTTGAATTATGAGTTGAATTAAAACTCATATATGACAAATTTAAAGAAAAGTTACGGGTTATAATAGCTAATGAATTCTTAAATATTCACAAAATGAAAAATCCACTCTCAAAAAGAATGGATTTTACTATTCACTTTATTACAGTATCTTTTCTAAGCTAATTATTTATTAATCCTTTTTCTTAAATCAGCCATTTTTATAGCAGCAATAGCTGCTTCGGTTCCTTTGTTACCATGAACTCCTCCACTTCTATCTATAGATTGTTGCTCATTATTATCGGTTAACAAACAAAAGATAGTAGGAATATCTGTTTGAACATTTAAATCTTTAATTCCTTGCGTAACACCTTCGCAAACAAATTCAAAATGCATTGTTTCTCCTTTGATTACACAACCAATGGTGATTACGCAATCTACATTTTGAGTTTCAATCATTTTTTTTGCTCCGTAAATTAATTCGAAGCTTCCTGGAACATCCCAACGGATAATATTTTCAGGCAAAGCACCGCAATCTAATAAAGCTGCTTCTGCACCGTTATAAAGTCCGTTAGTTATTTTGTCGTTCCACTCTGAAACAACAATCCCAAACCGAAATTCTTTCGCGCTTGGGATTGTATTTTTATCGTAATTTGATAAATTTTTATTTGCTGTTGCCATCTTTTATTTAAGATTGCAGATTTCAGAATTCAGATTTTTCAATCTAAAATCTAAAATCCAAAATTATTGAGCTAATCCAATTAAAGCATCTACATTCATAGCTTCTGGAGCATCTTCGTAGCTTTCTTTAATTTCTGTGAAATATTTTAAAGCATCTGCTTTTTTACCTAATGACAAAGCAACTTGACCAGCTTTCATCAAGAAACGTGGAGTTGTCACATCGTTTTTAGCACTTTCTGCAGCTTTTACATAAAATTCTAATGCTTGATCAGCTTTCTTTAACTCAGAATAAGCATCACCAATAGCACCAATTGCTAAGGCATTTGTGAATTCATCTTTAGTTTTGAATTCTGATAAATGATCAATTGCTTTTTGGAATTGTTTTGTATTCAAGAAAGACATACCAGCATAGTACTGAGCTAAATTACCAGCATCAGAACCACTATGATTTTTAATAATATCTAAGAAACCTTGTTTTCCTTCACCTCCGTTTAAAGCTAAGTTATATAATGAATCACTTGCTACAGGAGCGTCAACTGCTTTTTGGAAATATTGTTGTGCTTGGAACATGTCACTTGCAGCCTCATTCTCTGCAGGACCAGAAACAAATTTATTATATAATAAATAACCAGCAACAACTAGAGCAATACCTCCAACTACTGATAAAATAATGTTTTGGTTTTTAGCGATAAACTCTTCAGTTTTAGATGCTGTTTCGTCTAACGTATTAAAAACTGCAGCTGTTGTACTATCTTTTTCATCAACATTGATTACGTCTTCAACATCATTTACGTCTTCTACTTTTTCAGCTTCAGGCTTTGGAGCTTTATAACCTCTTTTATTGTAAGTTGCCATTTATATAAAAATTAGTGAGGTGCAAAAATAAAATTTTTATTGAAAAACAAAACATCTTTCGCGATATTTTTAATATTTTGCGAAGCTTTTATTTTTGAAATTCTTTATTTCTTGTAAAAGCTATAATTCACGGTTTTTCATGCACTTAAAAAAAATTTCTCTTTTAAATTTTAAAAACTTCAGCGAAGCTAATTTTGAATTTGAACATAAAATAAATTGCTTCGTAGGAAAAAACGGCATTGGAAAAACTAATATCCTCGATGCAATTTTTCATTTATCTTTTGGAAAAAGCTATTTCAATACACTTTCGGTTCAAAATATTAAACATGGAGAAGAGTTTTTTGTAATCGATGGAGAGTTTGAAAAACAAAACCGCACAGAACAAATTTTGTGTAGCCTAAAAAAAGGCCAAAAAAAAGTACTAAAAAGAAACGGAAAATTATATGAAAAGTTTTCTGACCATCTTGGCTTTATTCCTTTAGTAATCATATCCCCTACTGATGCCGACTTAATTAGAGAAGGAAGTGAAACCAGACGAAAATTTATTGACAGTGTAATTTCGCAGTTAGACAATTCCTATCTACATCATTTAATAAATTATCAAAAAGTATTACAGCAACGTAATGCTCTTTTAAAATATTTTGCCGCTAACAGAGTTTTTGACCAAGAAACATTGGAAATATACAATGAGCAATTAGCGAATTTTGGCACTAAAATTCATGAAAAGCGTAAAGCATTTTTAGAAGAATTTATTCCAATTTTTAATGCTTATTATCAGGATATATCAAATTCGTCCGAAAACGTACAACTGGTCTATGAAAGCCAATTAGAAGACCACAATTTACTTTCTCTTTTACACGAAAACGTAAACAAAGACAAAGCATTACAATATACAAGTGTTGGAATCCATAAAGACGATTTACTTTTTGAGATAGAGAATTATTCTATTAAGAAATTTGGTTCACAAGGACAGCAAAAATCGTTTTTAATAGCTTTAAAATTAGCTCAATTTGAATTTGTGAAAAAACAAAGTGGCGAAAAACCGATTTTGCTTTTTGATGATATTTTCGACAAACTTGACGAAACAAGAGTATCTAAAATTGTAGCCATGGTTAACAACGATAACTTTGGACAATTATTCATATCAGACACACACCCTGAACGTACAGAAAACATAGTAAAACAGACCCATCAGAGTTATAAAATATTCAACATTTAATTTATATCTTAGCATAAAATTTAACCTATGAAAAATTTAGCAATAGCCCTTTTATATACAGCAACAATAGCTTTTACAAGTTGCAAAGGACAAGACAAGCACATTAACGAAACCATTGAACCAAAGGTTTTCGCCGAAAAAATTTCAGCAACTAAGGACGCTCAAATTCTTGACGTTAGAACTCCTGAAGAGTATAATTCATTACACTTAGACAATGCTGTAAACAACAACATTAATGATGCTGATTTTGATAAAAAATTAAGCAATTTAGACAAAAACAAACCTGTTTTTGTATACTGTTTGGCAGGTGCCAGAAGTGCAAAAGCAGCAGCTCGCTTAACTGAACAAGGTTTTACCGAAGTGTACAATATGAACGGAGGAATAACAAAATGGAATGCTTCTGGACTTGGTAAACCAGTAAAAAAAGAAGGAGCTCTTAGTATGGCTGACTACAAAAAATTAATTCAAACTGACAAAAAGGTTCTAATTGACTTTAATGCAGAATGGTGTGGCCCTTGCAAAAAAATGGCTCCATATTTGGCTAAGATGAAAGAAGAATTAAAAAATGATGTGGTGATTATCCAAATTGATGTAGACAAAAATCAAGAACTGGCTCAAGAAATGAAAATTGAGGGCTTACCTACTTTAATTTTATACAACAAAGGAAAAGAAGTTTGGAAAAACTTAGGGTATATGTCTGAATCTGATTTAAAATCGAAATTATAAATGTGGACTAAAGAAGCAGCTCAATTTCTTGACGACTTAACAAAAAACAATGCAACCGAATGGATGCATGAAAACAAAAAGCGTTACGAAAACTACAAGAAAGACTATAACAATTTAATTGCTTCGGTACTTGAAGCGATTAAACCTCTTGATAGTTCTCTTGAACCTCTTGAAGTAAAAAATTGCACTTTCCGCATTAATCGTGACATTCGTTTCTCTAAAGACAAATCTCCGTACAAAACCAACATGGGTATTTGGATGTCAACCAATAGAAACAGAAAAAACAGCCCTGGTTATTATATTCATTATGAAAAAGGAAGATCATTCATAGCAGGAGGAGTTTGGTGTCCTGAAGCAGATGAATTAAAGAAAATACGAAAAGAAATCGCATTTTTTCACGAGGATTTAGAAACTATTGTAAACGACAAAAACTTCAAAAAGGAGTTTGGAGCATTGGATAGCGACGAAGCAAATAAATTAAAATCAGCACCAAAAGGATATGAGCCAAATCATCCTGCAATCGAATTTTTAAAACTTAAAAGTTTCACCTGCTCTCATCCAATTGATGAAAAATTATTTTTTGATAAAGATTTTGGCAAAAAAATAGCTGAAAAACTTATCGCAATCAAACCATTGAATGATTTTTTAGGTAGAGCTTTAGAAACAGAAGAATAAAATAGAATACACAAATGCAAATCCAACATAATTTCTCTTTAAAAAAACACAACACTTTTGGTATAGAAGCAAAGGCAAAGGAATTCGTAGCCATACATTCTGTAGATGAATTAAAAGAAGTGCTTTCTGAAAACATTTCTAAGAAGAAATTCATTTTAGGAGGAGGAAGTAACATGCTTCTTACAAAAGATATTGACGCTTTGGTTATTCACATTGATATTAAAGGAATTCAAATTGTAAAAGAAACTGAGGATTTTGTTTGGGTTAAAGCAAATGCTGGAGAAAACTGGCATGAGTTTGTACTTTGGAACATTGAACACAATTTTGGAGGATTAGAAAACATGTCGCTAATTCCTGGAAATGTAGGAACAACTCCTGTACAAAACATTGGAGCTTACGGTGTCGAAATAAAAGACAATTTTATATCTTGTGATGCTGTTAATATTGAAACGCAAGAAATTAAAACCTTTCACAAAGAAGATTGCAACTTTGGGTACCGAGAGAGTATTTTTAAACATGAAGCAAAAGATAAGTTCATCATTACTTCGGTAATTTATAAGTTAACCAAGAACAATCATAAAATAAATACATCGTATGGTGATATTCTAAAAGAATTAGAAAAGAACAACATAACTGTACCAACCATAAAAGATGTAAGCAATGCCGTTATTGCTATTCGTCAAAGCAAATTACCTGATCCTAAAGAATTAGGCAACAGTGGTAGTTTCTTTAAAAATCCTATCATTTCGAGAGAACATTTTGAAAAAGTAAAAGCCTTATTCCCTGAAGTAAGACATTATGATGTTTCTGCTGATGAAGTTAAAGTTCCTGCGGGCTGGCTTATCGAACGAGCTGGTTATAAAGGAATTCGTATTGGTAATGCAGGCGTACACAAAAATCAAGCTTTAGTTTTAGTTAATTATGGTAATGCAAGCGGACAAGAAATACTAAATCTTTCAAGAGAAATTCAAAAAACGATTTTAGACAAGTATACTATTGCAATTGAAGCAGAAGTGAATGTTATATAATGCTCCAATATTATCTATGAAAAAAGATTTTTTTATTGAAAATGGATTTGCAATTATAGACAACATATATACTGATGAAGAAGTAAATACAATCCTTAAACTTATTGAAAAATCAGATTCAGGTAAAGAAACTTACAGAAAAACGAAGGATGTTTTTGCAATCAGACAGGTTCTCAAAGAAATTCCTGAAATAAAAGACTTTATTTTTAATTCTAACATAAGAGAAATTATTAAATCAATTGGAGGAGATAATTGTTTTGTAGTAAAATCAATTTATTTTGATAAACCTGAAACATCAAATTGGTTCGTAGCATACCATCAAGATTTAACTATCTCTGTAAAAAATAAAATCGATTCAAAAGGATTTTTAAACTGGACAAAAAAACAAAATCAATTTGCTGTTCAACCACCGCTTGAAATTCTTGAAAACATTTTTACTATTAGGATTCATCTTGACACTACCACAAAAGAAAATGGAGCAGTAAAAGTTATTGAAAAATCACATTCATATGGAATCTATAGACCTGAATTGATTGATAAAACAAAAGAAAAAGAAACTATTTGTGAAGTAGAAAAAGGTGGGATTATGTTGATGAAACCTTTAACATTACACGCATCAACAAGAACAACAAATCATAAACGTAGAAGAGTATTACATATTGAATTTTCAAATTCAAAACTCCCTGAAAATTTAGATTGGTCAGAATATTCTAAAATTTAAAATTACCATGTATATCCCTGATTTATATAAAAACGAGAACCAAACAGAAATTGAACAATTTCTGCATGATAATGGCTTTGCAATTTTAATTAATCAAACCAACGGTAAGCTTTGGGGTACTCATACGCCTTTAGTATTTGAAAAAACGCTTGAAGGAAAAGCTATTTTATCTGGTCATATTTCTAAAGAAAATCCACAAGCAAATTCTTTAAAAGATAACGAAGAGATTTTGGCTATTTTTAACGGACCCCACTCCTACATTTCTTCTTCATGGTATGATCATGAAAATGTTCCAACATGGAATTATATTGCTGTTCATATATATGGCAAGGTTAAATTATTAAGTCCACATGAAACCATAGAATCGTTAAAAAAGTTGGTCAACAAATACGAACAGCATCAGGAA
>CAMLKV010000010.1 GCA_946480635.1 uncultured Flavobacterium sp. | reverse complement strand
AAAGATTTACCTAAAATGCATGTCCCTACGGGCATTATTTGGGGCAAACAAGACAAAGTAACTCCTCCAGATGTTGCCGAAGAATTCCATAAATTATTACCAAACTCATCTTTATATTGGATAGATAAATGTGGCCATGCTGCCATGATGGAACATCCTGATGAGTTCAATAAGATTTTAGAAGAATGGCTTGAGACTAAAGCCGAACACAAAGTATAATGAAAATAAATACAGCCGAATTTATTATAAGTAATTCTGATGTAAGTAAATGTCCTTTAGAGCGTTTACCAGAATATGCATTTATTGGGAGGTCAAATGTTGGTAAATCGTCTTTAATCAACATGTTGACGAATCATAAGAATTTGGCAAAAACATCTGCAAGACCAGGAAAAACTCAATTGATTAATCACTTTAAGATAAACAGCAATTGGTTTTTAGTTGATTTACCAGGTTATGGTTATGCAAGAGTATCTAAAAAAACAAAAGAAGTTTTCCAGAAGTTTATCACTGACTATTTCGAAAAAAGAGAACAATTAGTTTGTGCTTTTGTACTTATTGATATACGTCATGAGGCTCAAAAAATAGACTTGGAGTTCATTAATTATCTGGGTGAAATCGAAGTTCCTTTTTGTATCATTTTTACTAAAGCAGATAAAATAAGTCGTGTAAAAATAGATCAAAGTATTGCTGCTTATCGTAAATCATTGCTGGCAAACAACTGGGAAGAAATGCCGCCTCATTTTGTTACCTCATCACTTGAGGCCACAGGACGAGAAAGTGTACTAGAATATATTGACGAAATTAATCAAGGAATTTTTAAAAATAATTAAATAAAAAAGGTTCGCGTTGCGAACCTTTTTTATTACTCTTCTCTTTTTAATTCTAATTTTTCTGCAAAGTAATCGCAGAAATCTCGCATAGTATCACTCATTTTTTCATCGGCAGTAGCTCTTTGAAATGTATCGGCCATTGCAACTAAAGTTTGATGAAAAAATATCTTCATCTCATCAACCGGCATATCTTTTGTCCATAAATCAATACGCATAGTCTCTTTAGCTTTGCTATCCCAAACATTAAGCATTATTGCTTTTGCCTCTTCATTTTCAACACCTCCATCTTTAGCCGTCCAATGTAGCTTTTCAGGAACGTGGTTTTCATCTAATGATATTTTAAATTTTATATCTGACGTTTTAATTATTGCCATTACTTAGTAGGTTTATATTTAGATTTTTGAAATATTTCTTTTGCATCCATTAAGAACATTTGTTGCGGAGGAACATCGTTGTTATCCATAAAAGCCCTTACAATTTGCCATCCAATCCAAGCTCCAACTCTTCCTGGTGTCTCATTATCATTTACAAGTCCAAACTTTGAAAACGGACCAGGCTCAATAAACTTTGGAATTAATTTAGAATCTGTGCTATACAGTAATTTCTCTTCTACAAAAAATCGCCAAACGTCTACATCATGCTCTTCACACCATTTTATTTCTTCAGTTGTATAGCAAATCTTATCTTCATCTGAATATTCAGGCAATAAAATATCTTTTAAATATAATTGCTTACCAGCATATACTAACTGAGATAAAAAATCTCTTTCCATTGGCGGCTTCACTTTTCCATAAGAAAAACTCTGAACAATGTCTGGCAAAATTTGAGATGGTTCAAAAGTCTTCTTAACATATTCCGGATACTCATAAAATTTATGATTTTTCCCTAAATACATCTCTAATGAAATGATTACAAGACTATCAGCATAAATAGCTTTATACTGAGGATCCATATCATGAATTAAAGTCACCACTTTAGGTGTCCTTGTTTTAGGATAATAGAATTTAATGTATTTGAATAAATCTTCGATGCCTTCTTTTTCTAAATCAAAATTATCATAGCGTTTTTCTACCTCTTTATAAAGTTCTCTCCATAGCGGATTAGTCATTTTTTCTACCATCGCTGTATCAGAAACATTAGGAGGAAAAAAGAATGGATACTTTGTTTTCAGCTTATTCAAATCTTGAGGTTTTGTTTCAAAGAAAGCCTTATCATATCTATCTACCTCAATACTTACAGGAATCTCTTCAGCTTCTGATTTAATCTTGTCATTTTTTGAACAAGATGTTAAAATAATACTCGATAAAGCAAATACTAAAAATTTCTTCATGGATTATAACAGTAATTTATTTCTTACGTTTTTTAAATACTTTTTTAAGCAAAAGTATTACCTTTGCAAATATACATCGTTTTAGAAAGAATTTATGCCTATGCAAAAAATTACTCAGCTTGATACTGAAAAAGTTAACCTACATATCGTTAATTGGCTTAAAGCTTATGCTCAAAACGCAAAAGTTAATGGTTTTGTTGTGGGAATATCCGGAGGAATAGACTCCGCACTTACATCGAGTTTATGTGCGCAAACGGGACTTACCACTTTGTGTGTTGAAATGCCAATACACCAAGCACAAAGTCATGTTAATAGAGCGCAAGAACATATTGCTCAGCTAAAAAAAAGATTTTCAAACGTAAGCGACACAAGAGTTGATTTAACTCCTGTTTTTGAAAGCATAAAAAACGAAATTCCAACTACAAATGATGATATAAAACTCAACCTATCGCTAGCTAACACTAGAGCGCGTCTACGCATGACCACCTTATACTACTTGGCCGGAATTCATGGTCTTTTAGTTGCAGGTACAGGGAATAAAGTAGAGGACTTTGGTGTTGGATTTTTTACCAAATATGGCGATGGTGGAGTTGACCTTAGTCCAATTGCAGATTTATTAAAAAGTGAAGTAAGACAACTTGCGGCTTACTTACAAGTTCCAGATTCTATTTTGAAAGCAGCACCAACAGATGGCTTATTTGGTGATGACCGAAGTGACGAAGATCAACTTGGCGCGAGTTATGAAGAACTGGAATGGGCAATGTCAAAATTGGAACAAGGAAAAACTGCTAATGATTTTAACGGAAGAGAGAAAACTGTATTTGAAATATACAAGAAACTCAACACCATAAACCAGCACAAAATGGCTCCAATCCCTGTTTGTATAATACCTGAATTTTATAAGTAAATTATTACTTGATTGCCAGTTATTTACAAAAATATTAATTATCTTTACTAGACGTTTTAGTTATTAACTTAAAGTTTTTATTATGGTTAAATTAGGACTTGCCGACAACCACCCTGTGGTACATTATGGCATAAAATCTTACTTTAAAGAACATGCTGATATTTCCTTAGTTGGAATAGTTGATAATTTTGATATGGTAGAGGAAATGCTAAAACGTAAGGATATTGATGTCCTTCTTATGGACCTAGAACTTCAAGGACTTACTAGCATAAATCTCATCAAAGCCCTATTAAAAGATTATCCTAAAGTAAAAATCGTTCTTTTTTCAAATCTTAATGAGCAAATTTATGCTCCTAACGCTATCAAAGCAGGCGTATCATCATTTGTAGAAAAATCTGAGAAACTAGATGTACTAGCATCCACTATCATTAAAGTAAATAGAGGTGCAGTAATATTTAGCGAAGCAGTTAAGAAAAACATGGCTCTAATTTCTAAACAAGCCAAATCTGAAAGGCTATACAGAAAATTATCGAGTCGCGAAATTGAAGTTTTACGTTATCTATCTAACGGAAAGAAAAACAAAGAAGTTGCAGAAGCACTTAATCTGAACGAAAAAACAATTAGTACATACAAATTACGCTTACTTGCAAAATTAAACGTTACTAATTTAGTGGATTTAGTAAACAAAGCAAAAACACTGGAAATAGTTTAACTGTAACGAGACATTACTCTTCCTAATTTTACTGAAAAGTTATTTATTAGTTTTGAGTAGTCCATTACCATAGAAAGATTTTCTGAATTGTCACTTTCAACACTGTTTGAGAGTGACATTTTTATTTCCTCAATAATTTTATTTACTAAAAACCAACGCAATGATAAAATTGTTTCACTCACGTATTGTGCAACAGTTTGATCTTTAAGTTTTACATAAATTTGCTTGGCTTCCCAATTGTGCAATACATCTTTTTCATCTGCCATTAAAATAGATGTAACTTCCTGTGAGAGTTCTGGAGTTACTTGCATTAAATATTGCTCAATTTCAAATTTTTTATCTTGATTATAATAAGCTATTAAATCATTATATATAGCTTGGAATATAGGAGTCGCCAATTCCACCTCATCTTCCTGCAAACTCAAATAAACCCGCTGAAAGATTTTATACTTATTTACCTCTCTTACTTCTTTTAGTTCTCCATCATCATTAGCTTTCCATAAGAAATCTTCAAAATCTTCTTCAAAATCACCATATAAAAGTAAAATTTGAATTATCTTTTTTTCAAGTTCATATTGAATATCCACTTTCGAATTAACTGTCGCTGACTCATTTTTATGAACTTCAAAAGCCTTTTGTTCTTGGACAAATTTTTTATTCGCCTCAAAAATATCTTTTTGAACCAATTGTGCCAAAGTATTAAAAAGAACATCTTCAGAAATCTCCATAATACGAGAACATTCCTGAATATAAATTTCTCTTTTAATTCTATCTGGAATTTTAGAAATACTGACTACCATATCTCTAATAAGTTCAGCCTTTTTAATTGGGTCATTTTTTGCATCTCTCATTAAAAGTGATGCTTTGAACTGAATAAAGTCTTTAGCATTTTCGTCAAAATAACGAAGTAACTCTTCTTGAGGAGTTTTTCGAGCAAAACTATCCGGATCTTCTCCTTCAGGAAATGTACATACTTTTACATTCATTCCTTCTTCCAGAATCAAATCGATTCCACGAATAGAAGCCCTGAGTCCAGCCGCATCTCCGTCAAATAAAACTGTAATATTTTTTGTAAGGCGGTTTATCAATCTAATTTGATCTGAAGTAAGTGCTGTTCCTGAAGATGACACAACATTTTCGACACCAGCTTGATGCATCTGTATAACATCTGTATAACCTTCACAAAGAAAACAATTGTCTTGCTTCACAATAGCTTGTTTGGCATGATAAATCCCGTACAATACTTTACTCTTATGATAAATATCACTTTCTGGTGAGTTTAAATATTTTGCTGCTTTTTTATCATTAGTTAGAATCCTTCCCCCAAAGCCCAATACACGTCCCGACATACTCTGTATAGGAAACATGACTCTTCCTTTAAATCGGTCAAATTGTTTATCATCCTTTGAAATAGTTAGACCTACTTTTTCAAGATATTCCAACTTATATCCTTGCCCTAAAGCTTCTTTTGTGAAAGCGTCCCAAGTTTCTGGTGAATATCCTAATCCAAAATTTTTAATTGTTTCAGAAGTAAATCCTCTTTCTTTGAAATATGAAAGTCCAATCGCCTGGCCTTCATCAGTGTTATGCATCGTATTTTGAAAATACTTTTGAGCAAATTCCGAAACCAAATACATACTTTCCTTTTCAGAAGCTTCCTGCATTTCTTCAGAAGTCCTTTCGGTTTCTTCAATTTCAATATTGTATTTTTTAGCTAAATATCTAATGGCTTCAGGGAATGAAAAATGTTCATGCTCCATAACAAATGTTACTGCATTCCCTCCTTTTCCAGAGCTAAAATCTTTCCAGATTTGTTTTACAGGGGACACCATAAATGAAGGTGATTTTTCGTCAGAAAAAGGACTTAATCCTTTAAGGTTTGTCCCCGCACGTTTTAACTGAACAAAATCGCCAATAACCTCCTCTACTCGGGCAGTTTCAAAAACAGTATCAATCGTATTTTTGGAAATCATCAGAAAATAAATGTTGTCAAATATACGACTTTCATAAAATAAAAAAGAGCTCAAAACTGAGCTCTTTTTTATTTATTTAATCAATTATTTTAATCTGAAATCTGGTTTTTTCTTTTCATCATTACTTTTGAAAAGGTTTGTTAAACCAACTTTAGAAACGGTATTAGACATGCTTGGCATATTAAACCAGTTATTAACATTGTCTTGCTTAACCAAATTTTCATTTGTAAACACTTCAATACAGCTATCTGCAATACATTCCTTAATACTTATTTTTTTAAAATTATCTGCCTCTAAATATTTATCATCTAAAGCTACAAAACTTGCAAATCCTGAAACAACACATCTGTTCATCTCTAGAAATGAATCTGATTTTAAAGAAATGGCCTCTTTTACTAAACCAACACTATTATCATCATTATTAACGATTGTAACATTGTTAAGTTTAATAACTGTTTTCTTTTTTGTTGGATCAAAATTTTCAACTTTATCATATGAATCTATTTCGAAGGCTCTTGAACGAGTATTATCAGAAATAAATGGACTTCTAATAACAATACTATTATTTACTGTACTTTGAATTCCCATTGAGAAATCAAAATCATCATCTGCATTTCTGTAAGAAATGATATTATTAAAATCTACATTTCCACCCACAATTTCTATACCATCATCTTTTGCAAAACTAATTTGAACAAACTCTACTTTAGTCTTTTTACCCACCGCTCCAAGTGTTAAACCGTTCAACATTGTTTTTGCATCAATTTTTTTACCAGCAAATTCTATACGAACATATTTTAGAACTCCTGAATCACTATTTTCATTGTTACCTCCAAAAACATTATATAAAGGGTTTGTGTCATAAATTGAAGATATCAATCCTCCATGTCTATTAAGCGGAGCATCTCCATATATAATGATTCCACCCCAATCTCCAGCTTTACGATCTGAGGCTGACTTGTTAGAAGTAAAAACAATTGGATCTGTTTCTGTACCTTCCGCAATTATTTTACCACCTTTAACAACCGTTAAGGTTCCAGTCGAATCACTATCTCCTCTAATTACTGTTCCGGGTTCAATTGTTAATGTTACTCCACTTGGCACATAAACTGTACCCATAAGTAAGTAGGTATTTCTTTTTGATAATGTAGTATTTTCTTTAATAACTCCAGTTAAAATTTGTGTCGCAGGAGCATATTCAGCCGTCTTAGGCTTAAAGCTTGTCCAGCCATTAAACCAGTTATTTTCACCATATATTCCAGGCGTTTTCTGAGCGTTTGCAACTCCTACAGAAGTTAACAATAACAATAAAAATGTTTTTCTCATTTGTGCTTTTTGTTTTAGTCAAGGGAAACAAATGTAATTTTAGTTTTCAAATAAACCAAAAATAAATGTTTAAACTATTAATAATAAAAAAAGTGCTTCATCGCTGAAACACTTTTCAATAACTATGCCAAATAAAATTAATTTAAATCGAAACGTACTCCCAAAGAAATATTGTTTTGATCAACAACATTATTTTTAAACAAAGGATTCAAATCATACTTAACATACAAACTTGTTTGTTTATATCCTAAATAAGCTCCAACACCGTATACAAAATCATTTGCATTAAAGCTACCTTTTTCTTTTTGAGTGTAATCATGCCCATTTTCTTCATATTTTACAATTTGCTTTGTTTTTACATTAAAACCTGCAAATCCACCTAATCCTAATCTTACACTTTTATGAGTTTGAAAAAATGGTTTATCATTGTGATTTTTATTCCCTGAGAAATCAAGCTCTAAATACAAAGGCACTACAAGATTAACATTTCTCAATCTTGAATCATCGAGCTTTATTGATGCCGTTTCCAAATATGTTTGATCTCCATTTTCAACAAAGTATCTGTTATCTGTTGGTCTTAAATTATTGTATTGAACAGACATCCCATATTTGAAGTGTAATAAATTATGATTTTTTAAAATTCTTGTATTGTAAGACAAACCTATTTCATAAAAATGTGACCCCCAGTATCTGTAATCTGAATGTGCTAGAGCATTATTTGTTACTAAATTGTTCACTCCCGTTGCAAAAACAAACTGAGAAGTAGTTCTCTTTTCAGAATGCTTTATTGTATCATTTTTATAACGATATACTAGCGAAAATGACTTTTTAGTTTTTGCCGTATCAAGATAAGCTATCCTACCTTCTACTTTTTCTTTAACAAGTTGCGTAAGGTTTTGCTCTTCTTGCGCTACACGAGTTTCAATTTTTAAAGCACTTGCTTCTGCTAATTTTAGTTTCTTTTCGTCTGCTTGCTCTCTGTTGATTATTCCTTTTTCGAGATCTTTGTTAACATCTTCAACTTGAAGTTTTAATAAAGCTTTTTCCTCTTTTGTAATTTTTTCAATTCGACTTGCAATTACTTTTGCCCTTTCTTCAAAAGTTTCTTGACCAAACATTTTGGCTGTTGATACTAAAATTAAAATACTCAAATAAATAATAAAATTTTTCATACTATTCGTTTTTTGATTAATGATTGATTGATGATTCTTGATTTCTGCTGGCTACAGCTTCTTTTGCTTCTTTATATCCCTTTGTTATCGTTTTCATAACTTTTTGACGAAATGTTAACTGAATTTCTCCATCTACCTGATCTAAAAGCGAGTTAGGATCAATTTTTAATTTAGGGTTTTCTATTGATGTTTTTACTTCCGCAACTGCTTGTTTACTCAACTGAACAATATTTTGCTCTATTTTTTCTTCAACCGCTTTTTCTTCATTATTAACATTTAAATGACTTAGCATATTTTCTTTTTCTGTTGTAGACAAAATATTATAGCTGGCATTCTTCTTTATTTTGTCTGTCTTTTGACTAACTTTTTCATATTTACTTCTTATCTCGTTATAAGCAATTGATGAATTATTTTCTTCGGCTATAGAATTAGATGATTCTACTAAATCTTCATTCAACTTTTCAACTTTCGCATCTGAAGTTTTTTTGGAACTTTCAACAACAATCTCTTTTATATCAGTTCCTTTTATTTCTTCCTTGTTGGAATTGAAAAAGAAATAACTTACTCCCAAAAAAAGCACAACTCCTGCTGCAATTCTTATCCATGGAAAAGATTTCTTATCGACTTTACTCTCTTGTACCGAAAGCATAGCATCCAATCTATCCCAAGCTTGTGCAGATGGCTGAATTTCTCTTTTGCCAAGCTTTTCTCTTATTTCATTTTCTAACTTATTCGGTTCCATAACTATAATTTTTAAGTTTTTGGATTTGTGTTTGTAACATTTCTCTAGCTCTAGACAATTGTGATTTTGAGGTTCCTTCTGTAATTCCTAACATTTGAGCAATTTCTTGATGTTTATAACCTTCAATCACGTATAAATTAAACACCATTTTATAACCTTCGGGCAAATTATCTATCAAAAACTGAATATCATCGAGTGACAATTGACTTTCAATTGAATTATAAACATCTTCAACAAAGGATTCATCTTCCATGAATTTTACTTCCTTTTTTGCCCTTATAAAAGAAATACTCTCATTTATCATTATCCTTCTAATCCAACCTTCAAAACTTCCTTTATGCTCAAAATTTTTAAGATTTGTAAAAACTTTCATAAAACCAGTTATCATTACATCTTCAGCTTGTTGCAAATCTTTGATATACTGTCTGCACACCCCTAACATTTTAGGTGCAAACTGTGAATATAATTGATGTTGTGCATGGCGATTATTGTCGAGTGCTTGCTCAATCAATTTTTTTTCTCCGTGATGTAAATTGACAACTTTCACTTTATTTTGGCTTGAACTTTTAATAAAAAGAAATTATATTGACTCCTCTATTAACATAGACGAGAATGGTTTAAAAAAGGTTGCATGATGATTGAAAAAAATTATTTTTTTCTTTCAATCACATAATTTACCATTAAAATAAGGGAATCTTTATAAGGAGAATCTGGGAACGATTCTATAAGTTTTAGGGCTTCTTGTTGGAATTCTATCATTTTTTTCTCGGCATATCCCAATCCGTTATTATCTTTTACAAAAGCAATAACTTCTTTAACTCGTTTTTTGTCTTTATTGTGGTTCTTAATTGAATTAATCAACCAGTTTTTTTCTTTTGAAGAACAATTATTCAATACATGAATAAGTGGAAGTGTCATTTTTTGTTCTTTAATGTCAATTCCCGTAGGTTTACCAATGGCTTCTTCGGTATAATCGAACAAATCGTCTTTTATTTGAAAAGCCATTCCTATTAGCTCACCAAATTTTCTCATACGCTCAATCAACTCATCATCTTCTGGTTTTACAGAACAAGCAGCAAGCGAACAGCAAGCAGCTATAAGCGTCGCCGTTTTTTGACGAATTATTTCGTAGTAAATATCTTCTGTAATATCTAGTCGGCGTGCTTTTTCAATTTGAAGTAATTCACCTTCGCTCATTTCACGAACAGCTACCGAAATAATTCTCAACAAATCAAAATCACCATTATCAATAGAGAGTAACAACCCTTTTGAAAGCAAATAATCTCCAACTAGAACAGCAATTTTATTTTTCCACAATGCATTTATTGAAAAAAATCCTCTACGTCTATTGCTATCATCAACTACATCATCATGAACTAAAGTAGCTGTATGAATTAACTCAATAACTAAGGCTCCACGATAGGTTCTTTCTAAAACTTCACCACCAGAAATCATCTTAGCAGTAAGAAAAACAAACATTGGTCGCATTTGTTTTCCTTTACGATTTACAATATAATATGTAATCCTATTTAATAAGGCAACTTTTGAAGACATCGAGCTATGAAACTTTTTTTCAAAAAGCTCCATCTCTTGAAGAATTGGTTTTTTTATTTGCGAAGAGATATCCATCTAGACCCAAAGATAGTATTTCTTGTTAAAATTTTATAATTCAAAAATATTTTTATATTTGATTAAACCTTTTTGACGTTATAACTGTCAAATACCCAAAACCTTAAAAAAAACTTAAATTATGAAAACTAAAATCTTAATCCTATCAGCGCTTTTGTCAGTAGTTTTTTACAGTTGTACAAAAGATAGTGAAACAGAAAATAAAGTTATAACTGCTCAAGATGCAAAAGTAAATGCACAAATGGATGCAGCCGGCAATGATATATCAGCAATTGTTGAAGAGCAATTAACAACACAAGATGGAATTACATTAAAAGGAGTACAACAAACTACGTTTACGCCCACTTGTGCTAATGTTACAAGAGTTCCTGATTATGGAACAACAATTACACCTGGAACAACAATTACAAAAACAATTACTTTTAATCCAAACGGATGTACTTTGCCAAACGGTAATGTTTTAAAAGGAAAAATTATCATTAGTTTCATTTACCAACCAAGTGCTACTTCACATACCATTAACTATCAATTTGATAATTTCTATCACAACAATATCAAAATTGTTGGTAACAAAACGTTTACAATTTCGTGGGGTACATCTACAGCAAATCCTGAAACTCATGCCATAGTAGTTATGAATATGGATTTTACAGCAACATTCCCAAGTGGAAATGTATATCATAGAACAGGCTCAAGAACAACTGAAATCATTGCTGGACAAAGCACTGCTGATTATTCAGACAATGTATACAGTGTTACTGGACAATGGACAACAAACTCTACTACTTCGGGATGGAATTTAGTAAGCACAATTAATTCACCATTAATTGTAAAATTAAATTGTCAGAACATTGTAAAAGGTATTATAACTTTCCAAGGTTATGGAACTTCAACCTTAGATTTTGGGAATGGCGACTGTGATAACACAGCTATTTTTACTCACAACGGAGTACAATATACTATCATTCTAAATTAATTCTTGTTAGATATTTAAACAAAAAATCCCGATTAGTCGGGATTTTTTTTATACTTCTTTGTTTGCTAATTGCCCACAAGCAGCGTCAATGTCTTTTCCACGACTACGACGTACTTTCACAACTATATCATTTATTTCTAAAGCCTTTATATAAGCATTAATTGATTCTTCTGATGCCTGTTGAAATTCACCATCATCAATAGGGTTGTATTCAATCAAATTCACTTTACATGGCACATGTTTACAGAATTTCACTAAAGCATCTATTGATTTTTTATCATCATTTATTCCTTTCCAAACCACGTATTCATAAGTTACCTTACTTTTTGTTTTTTTGTACCAATACTCTAACGCTTCACGCAATTCAGGCAATGGAAAACTTTTGGTAAATGGCATAATTTGATTTCTGATTTCCTCGACTGCCGAATGTAATGAAACAGCCAATTTAAATTTCACCTCATCATCAGCCATTTTTTTTATCATCTTAGAAACTCCCGATGTTGAAACGGTAATACGTTTTGGTGACATTCCAAGTCCTTCTGGAGAAGTAATTTTATTGATAGCTTTCATGACATTAGGATAATTCATCAATGGCTCACCCATTCCCATAAATACAATATTAGATAGTGGTCTATTATAGTACAAACGACTTTCAGAATCTATCGCAGCTACCTGATCATAAATTTCTCCAGGCTCTAGATTACGCATACGCTTTAAACGAGCTGTTGCACAAAAATTACAATCCAAGCTACATCCTACCTGACTTGATACGCAAGCAGTGGTTCTAGTTTCGGTAGGAATTAAAACTGACTCCACAACCAAACCATCATGCAAACGAACTGCATTTTTAACCGTTCCATCTTCGCTACGCTGCATTTGGTCAACCTTAATGTGATTGATTACAAAATTAGCTTCTAACATTTCACGTGTTTGCTTAGAAACATTAGTCATGTCCTCAAATTTATGTGCACCTTTATTCCAAAGCCATTCATAAACCTGATTACCACGAAATGCTTTATCCCCATTATCCACAAAAAAATCGCGAAGCTGTTCTTTTGTTAATGCTCGTATATCTTTCTTCTCCATTTGCATGGTGCAAAGATAGTAATTCTGAAATTTCAAACACCAATTTCAAAAATCAAACAATTTGTATGCGCGCATAATATTTTTTTTATATCTTTGGGGAAATTGATTTAATAATGACAAAACCTACTTTAACCGATTTATTGCATATAAAACACCCAGTAATCATGGCACCAATGTTTTTGGTTTCAAACACTGCAATGGTAATTGAGGGAATGAAAGCGGGAGTTGCAGGTTGTATTCCAGCATTAAACTACAGAACTCTTGAAGAACTAAAAGCCGCTATTGCCGAATTAAAAGCTGCAAAAGTTGAGGGTGGGAGTTTTGGATTTAACTTAATTGTAAATAAATCAAACATAAAATATAAAGATCAACTTCAGGTTTTGTGTGAAGAAAAAGTTGATTTCATTATCACTTCATTAGGAAGTCCTGAAGAAACGATTCGTGAAGCACATAAAGCAGGTATTAAGGTTTTTTGTGATGTAACTGATTTAGGTTTTGCGAAAAAAGTAGAAAGTCTTAAAGCCGATGCATTGATTGCTGTGAATAATCAAGCAGGTGGACATAGAGGTAATTTTGACCCTGAAGCGTTAATAAAATTACTAAACGAAAACACTTCATTACCAGTAATTTCTGCAGGTGGTGTAGGATGCAAAGCTGATTTAGAAAAAATGATTGCTGCTGGTGCAATTGGGGTTTCTGTTGGCAGTTTGTTTATACCTTCAACCGAAGCTGGTGTATCACAAGAATACAAACAAGCATGCGTGGATTATGGTGCAAAAGATATTGTAATGACCGAGAAAATTTCAGGAACTCCATGTACAGTTATCAACACCCCTTACGTGCAGAAAATTGGAACCAAACTGAACTGGTTAGAGCATTTTTTAAACACTAACAAACGCCTCAAAAAATGGGCAAAACTTATTCGTTTCATGATTGGAAATAATGCAGTTACTAAGGCCGCAACGCAAGCTACCTATAAAACGGTTTGGGTTGCAGGTCCAACCATAGAATACTCCAAATCTATCCAACCTGTTTATAAAATAATTGAAGGTCTGGTTAAATAGTTGAAAAAGCGAGAAGTTTACTTTCTCGCTTTTTTTATTATAGTCTTATGTTATTTGTAAATTTGCACTTATAATTTATTCCATTATGCATTTCATTTCTGAAGATTTAGAAAACTACGTTGCTAACCATAGCGAAAACGAACCAGAATTATTAGCACGTCTAAATAAAGAAACTCATCAAAAAATTTTACAGCCAAGAATGTTAAGTGGTCATTTTCAAGGTAGAGTATTAAGTATTCTTTCTAAATTAATTCGCCCAAAAAATATACTTGAAATAGGCACATATACAGGTTATGCAGCGCTTTGCCTCGCTGAAGGACTTACAGAAGATGGTGAATTAGACACTATTGACAACAACGAAGAGTTATTTGATTTTCAAAAGAAATACTTTGATCAGTCACCTTGGGCCAACCAAATGCATCAGCACTTAGGGAATGCCTTAGATATAATTCCTACTTTGAACAAAAAGTTTGATTTGGTTTTTATTGATGCTGATAAGGAGAATTACATTAATTACTTTCACATGATTATTCCTTTCATGAATAAAGGCGGTGTAATTTTATCTGATAATGTTTTGTGGAGTGGTAAAGTTCTTGAAGAGGTAAAAGCCAATGATAAAAGCACTAAAATTCTTTTAGAGTACAATAAGCTACTCAAAGATGATTCAAGAGTTGAAACTGTATTACTACCTATTAGAGACGGATTGACTATTAGCCGAGTTTTATAGCCCAGATAGAAACGACATCCTTTTTGTACACTGAGCGAAGTCGAAGTGTATTCAAAAAGATATAGTGGATAGCTGGAGAAAGCTCCTAATCTAAAAGTTGAAGGAAATATTTTTTCTTTACTTCTACATAAATTTTGTAGAAAGTAAGTCCTGTAATAGCTCCAAAAAGGTAACCCGAAAGTATATCTCCAGGGAAGTGGAGTCCTAAGTAAATTCGGCTATAAGCAAAAATTAAAGGAAATAGAAATAACGAAATTGCGTATTTATAGTACTTCTT
>CAMLKV010000009.1 GCA_946480635.1 uncultured Flavobacterium sp. | reverse complement strand
GATTCTCAACACATGCGATTTTCCTTTTTTAGGAGGAATATATAATTCGATTTGATCTGAAAATAAAATCAACCCAATTTTATCATTGTTTTGAGTCGCAGAAAAGGCCAGAGTTGCAGCAATTTCGGTTACGATTTCACTTTTTAATTGACTTTTAGTACCAAAACTTTCGGAACCTGAAATATCAACCATGAGCATCATGGTTAATTCACGTTCTTCTTCAAAAACTTTTACATATGGTTCGTTATAGCGAGCAGTAACGTTCCAATCGATTGCACGCACATCATCACCAAACTGGTACTGGCGCACTTCCGAAAAAGTCATTCCTCGTCCTTTAAAGGATGTATGATATTCTCCCGAGAAGATATGATCGCTCAGTCTTCGGGTCTTTATCTCTATTTTACGAACTTTTTTAAGTAAATCTTTGGTTTCCATATTCTAAGGGCAATAGGCAATAGGCAATAGGCAATAGCACTCGTGGCTAATGGCTTTTGACTAATCACTTTCTATGGTACTTCGATTTCGTTTACAATCTTATTAATGATTTCTACAGAAGTGATATTTTCTGCCTCAGCTTCGTAAGTAATTCCAATACGGTGACGTAATACATCATGTACAACAGCACGAACATCTTCAGGAATTACATAACCACGACGTTTGATAAAAGCGTAACATTTAGCTGCATTTGCTAAGTTGATACTTCCACGCGGTGATGCACCAAAACTGATTAATGGTTTTAAAGAATCCAGTTTATATTTTTCCGGATAACGTGTAGCGAAAATAATATCAAGAATATATTTTTCAATTTTCTCGTCCATGTAAACCTCTCGAACTGCTTCCTGAGCACGCAAAATTTGCTCGATTGATACAACAGGCTTTACTTTTTCAAAACCTCCATTTAAATTTTGGCGAATTACTAAACGCTCGTCTTCCATTTTAGGATAATCGATAACTGTTTTAAGCATAAAACGGTCAACCTGAGCTTCTGGTAACGGATATGTTCCTTCTTGCTCAACTGGATTTTGAGTTGCCAATACTAGGAAAGGTTTTTCTAGCTTAAAAGTGGTGTCACCAATGGTAACTTGTTTTTCCTGCATCGCCTCCAAAAGTGCTGATTGTACTTTTGCAGGAGCACGGTTAATCTCATCAGCAAGAACGAAATTAGCAAAGATTGGTCCCTTTTTTATCGTGAATTCGTTTTGCTTAATATTATAAATCATAGTACCCACAACGTCTGCAGGTAATAAATCTGGTGTAAACTGAATACGGCTAAAACTACCATGAACTGCTTGCGACAAAGTATTGATGGCTAAAGTTTTTGCTAATCCTGGTACTCCTTCAAGTAAAATATGACCTTGACCTAGGAGACCAATAAGTAAACGTTCAATCATGTGTTTTTGACCCACAATTACTTTGTTCATCTCCATTGTAAGAAGATCTATAAAAGCACTCTCGCGTTCAATTTTTTCATTAATGGCTCTAATATCTAAAGTCGCTGTATTTTCTTCCATCGTTGTTTTTTTTAAGGTCGTGAAATTAATATTTCAAATAATACAATGCAAATTGAAAATTAAATTAGTGCTATGCTGTTAATAATGCGTTAAATGTTAAAGAAATAGGCTATTTTTAAGCTTTGTTTAGGATTATATTTGACAAATTTTAAGAACTACTAATTCAAATCGCTTTGAAACCTAAATTATCACCTATTATTGCCGGCACCATGACATGGGGAAAATGGGGCAAAAATCTTGACACTAAAGGATTTATTTCACTAATAGAAAGTTGTTTACAAGAACACATTTCAACTTTTGATCATGCCGATATTTATGGCGGACATACAACCGAAGAAGACTTTGGAAAAGCTTTTTCTGAAAGCAAAATTGACCGTTCTGACATTCAATTAATTTCGAAGTGTGGTATAAAATATCTTTCAGATAAAAGAGATTATGGCATTAAACATTATGATTATTCTGAAGAATACATTGTTTGGAGCGTCGAAAATTCATTAAAAAATCTTCAGACTGATTATCTTGATGTACTTCTTTTACACAGACCAAGTCCTTTGATGGTTGCAGATGAAATTGCGAGTGCTATTGACAAACTTAAATCACAAGGGAAAATAAAAAGCTTTGGACTTTCAAATTTTACTCCTTCACAAACCGAATTAATTCAAAAAAGTATCAATGTAGATTTTAATCAAATACAATTTTCGGCAACACATCATGAAGCAATGAGCGATGGAAGTTTAGATTTCATGCAATTACACAATATCATACCAATGAGCTGGAATCCATTAGGAACCGTTTTTAGAGAAGAAAACAATCAAACCCAAAGACTAAGACTTTGTTTAAAAAAACTTTCCGAAAAATATAATACAGATACTGACACGATACTATTATCGTGGATTATAAAACATCCTTCAGGCATACTCCCAGTTATTGGAACCACTAATCCAGACAGAATAAAAAATGCTTTGAAAGCCGTAAGTCTACAAATGGATTTAGAAGATTGGTTTACCATTTGGACTGAAAGTATGGGAACAAAAGTTCCATAAAAAAAGCCTTGAATCTTCAAGGCTTTTTTGTTACTATTTTTTAATTACGGAAAAACTTGCGGCGCAATAACTGTTGCCTGACCGTTTACAACAATAACGTTGCTTATTGTCACGGCTGACAAACCTGAAGCTGCATCAGGTGTTAACGTTAAACTGTATGTCCCTGCCGGAATACCATTTATTTGAAAATTACCGTTAGCATCTGTATAAGCCGAAACTTCAACTCCATTAACCATTACTGAAGCCAAAACTTGGACCCCAACGGGAGTTGTAGTCACAGCACCTTTTATACTTCCCGAGTTTGCAATTGTGGACACTCTAATTACAGGATTTAAATTGTAATTTCCTGAACCACCCGCTTCAACTACAATAGATTTTTCTACATCAAAATCTAATAAGAAATCATAAGTAAAATCGGGCTGCAGATTAGTGTTCACTAAGAGTTTAAGCCCTGATTGTTGCGCACTTGGCGTTTTTAAAGGATAAGTGACACCATCTTTAACAACAGTATTATCGTCACCTAAAATTAAACGTATTTGACCTAAATTCCCCGATGGAATAACAGCTCCATCGGCTAATAAAACATTTACCCCTCCGGTTAAATCTAATAAATTATAAACCTCAGGAATTGCTGTCCCTATACTTATCCAACCATTTTCATCAGTATTTGAGTTGGATTTAACCATCACATCTAGAACCTCAACATTTACAGCATCGTAATCACCAGGAGCATCAGTCATCCTTACGTTTACTGTAGATGTTTTGTTGCTGTCATCATCATCATCATTACAAGCTACAAAAAAAGTAGCTGTAAAAAGCAATAATGAAAAACCAATCCATTTTAGTTTATTCATTTTCATAGTTTTGGGATTAAAAATTAATGGTATATTAACGTCAAAAAACGTAATTTAGTGTTCAAATCCTACATTTAGATGATCAATAAACGTCTTCTTATTAAAAATTTGCTTGCACATAATGATGAGAATAGTTTTTATGATAAGAAACGTCAATTAAACTTACACACTCGTGAGGGTAAAGGAAAGTTTTTAAAACACATTTGTGCTCTTTCCAATTCCAACCCAAATAATAATTCATATATTGTTGTAGGTGTGGAAGATGAAACCAACGAAATTGTTGGTGATGATTTTTTTGATGATAGCAGGATTCAAAACCTTGTAAATGCTTTTTTGGAAAATCCCCCAAAAATCCAATACGAAAACATACCATTTCCAAACTTACCTAAAGACAAGGTTGTTGGTTTAGTAACTATCAAACCCAACCATAAAACTGCATATTTTAAAAAAGGCATTCATACCATTTTAGCCAATAGCACATTTGTAAGGGTAGGCAGTAATACTATACCAACAGAAGACAAAATACCTTTTTCGAAGCAAAATATTGAATCGGTTATAAGTATCGAAAACAATTCAAGAAACAGTATCGCACATACTCTCGATGGGGTTTTAGACTTTATTAATGTTCGTCATAAGGACATGGACACTAAACATAAAGTATTTAAGGAACTTTTTGTCGTTTGTTGGGCAGGAAATAAAAAAAAGGTTCGTGATATTACTTATTTATCTCGGGTTGACATTGAATTGGTAAATGAACAAATAAAGCTTTTCTATTCGGCTCAAGACGAAGTAACCATAGAATATAATGACAATAATTTTATTATTACTGAATTTATCCCTCTGGGCTTAAATGACAAAACCAGTTATTATCCTTTAGAAAAAGTTACGATTACTTTTTTTGATAATGGATATTATAAAATTGAAAATCAGATGTTATTCGAACCACCTCAGTACAACAAAAAGATGTTGCATCACATATATAACTCTAATAAAGTTCTTATTACAAAAATGGAAAAAGGGATTGAATTGACAGAAAGAGAATTTAAAGATTTGCAACAATTACCTTCTTCGTTTATGATATGCTACTTAAACGGATTTGAAAATGCCAAACAAAGGTTAATAGATTCAAAAAACTATCTAAAACCATATCCTCAGGTTTATGAAAGTTTTAAAGAAGTCCTAAGAGTTTTAAGAAAAATGAAATATGACAACTAATAGTTTGTGCAATAAAAATTATAAATGCAATCATAGTAAAAAACTAGCTATTGTTTTATTTACTGTTTTTAAAGTGTGCCACATCATAATAATCCAAAGAAAAATTATTCCGAAAATATTAAATGAAAATGACGCTTCTATTTTATAACTATTGACGTAATAGTAACCATCTTTTACTACTAATGAAAACTCTTCTAAATCTGTATACTTAATTAAATCTTGAATAGAAAAAAAAGTGATTATTAGATTAATAATCAACATAGAAAAAACCGATAAGCCTAATGTTGTTAATAACAAGTCTATTTTGAAATATGTAAAAGAATTGGGTAAAAAATTTTTCATAGGCAAGACTTTAGCAAACAAAAATAGCTTGATACTAATGAAAAAAAGTACGGATTTACCATACTTTTTGTTAATTTTAAAATTTAAATCAACCCACGCTTTTTAGCTTCTCGAATAACATCTTCATCAGTCCCTTTTTCAATTCCTAAATAAAGTTTTATTTGAACTTTTCTTTTCTCTATAGAACTCATGGATAAATTCATGTGTTGTGGTAGATTTTTTGTTTTAATACCTTGTGATAATAATGTTAGCATTTGACGATTAAAATCGTCTAAATAATTATCTTTAGAAAGCAATTCTTTTAAACTTGCTTTTACTGTTGCACTATTATAAATCTCTTCGTTTACAATTGCCTCGAAAGCTTTTAAAAGTTCATCTGCTGTAAAGTCACTTTTTACTAAAAGCCCATTTGGATCTACTTTTTTTACAATATCATACAATATAAGTGTTTCTATATGAGATGTAAGTATTACAATTTTTGTTGATGGACTATACTTTTTTACTAATAGAGCTAAATCTTCACCGTTAGTGATGTTTTTTTCTTCATAAGGGGGCAAGCTATAATCTAGAAAAATAATATCAAAATAATCTTTTTTACTAGGATTTGTTATTATATCATAGGCATCTTTACAATTAAACGCAGATGTTGTTTCAATTTCGTATCCAAGATCATTATACGAAAGAATTATTTTGTAACCTTCAATCATTGAAGGATGATCATCGACCATTAATATTTTAACTTGTTTAGACACTTGATTATTTTTTTAGGCGGGTATATTTATTTTTATCGTTGTTCCTTTTCCCTTTTCTGATTGAAAAGTAATCGTTCCATTTATTGCTGCTATTCGAGCATTCATATTTTTTAATCCAATTCCCTCTTTAGCTTTTTTGACATCAAAACCCTTTCCATCATCTTTTATCTCAATTGCAATTTGATTATCAATTTTGTTAATACTTGCCATTACATTTTTAGCTTTTGCATATTTGTAGATGTTTTGAAGTGATTCTTGGAATATTCTATACAAATGCATTTTTGTCGCGCTATCAATGTTTTCCCACGAAATTTTATCATCAATTTCTATTGAATAGTTAGCTTCAGATATACTTTTTTGATTTTCAAAAAGAGCTTCAATAATTGCTTTAAAACTATCTTTTGCAGCAAATATATCTCTATTTAAATCATGTGAAATGGCTCTAATTTCTTTTTCTATTTCCTGTATACCATCAATATGAGTTATACACTTTTTAATGGTTTCTTCATCATTTCTTTTTGACAAAACAAATAAATTTAATCTTGTGCTAGTCAATTTACTCATAATTCCGTCATGAAGTTCTTGAGCTATTCTCTTCTTTTCTGCTTGTCTGCCTTCATCTATTTTATTATGTTGATCTAGCATTAACTGATATATCTCTTCGTTTGCTTTTTGCTGTTGTTGTTCAAGTAACAACTCTCTATTTTTAGCTCTTTGAATTCTATTTGTATAAATCATAAAACCAAAAACCAGTGCAATAGAACTTAATCCTAAAATTGTCCACCTTTGTTTGGAAATTTCGTCTTTCTCTTCTTCAATAACATTTTTTTCAGATATTATTTCGTCTGTTTCAAATTCTATTCTTGCAAATTTATTTCTAGTAACCCTCTCTTGATTATGCAAACTATCCGTTAAGTTTACATACCTTTCCATATGATTAACTTTGTTTTTTTGGTCAATTTTAGAAAGCAAGTTAAGTGCTTTTAATTCATCATCAAACAACTTGATTGAATGTGCAAATTTTGCAGAATATAAAGAATTTTTAATTGCTAAAGCAGTATCTTTCTCCAATAAATTGTATTCTGACATACTCAATTTACTGGTTACAATTCCTGGTCCATACCCAATACTATCTCTTATTCTAAATGAATTATCAAGAAAATCTTTCGCTTTTAAATTTGAAGATTTTACCATAGCATATCCTAAATTGTTCATCAAATTAGAATATAATATTGGTTCAGATGTTTTGAAATCAGCAAATTGTAATGCTTGTTGTAAATACTTTATTGCTAATTGATACTCCCCCTTTTTGGTATATAAAATTCCTAAGTAATTATAAATTTGACCTCTTAAAAGTTGGTATTGAGGCTCATTTTTCAAGAAATCAGTTGTTTTAAAAGCCTTATTATAATATTTTTCAGACTCAGAAAAATTGCTTACTCCGTCTAAAATATTACCTAGAGTCAAGTAACATTCATAAACTAGTCTGTAATTTTTATTTTGAATAGCATTTTTTAAAATCCCAACTACTACAGTCTCACTACCAGCAAAATCTTTCTCAAAAAACAAAATTCTAGCTTTAGCAAACTTTACCGTTGTAGATCCTTCATCATCCTTTATTTTTTCATAAATTTTTTCAGACTTGCTGTAATAGTAATAAGCGCTGTCGGTAATGAATTTCTCATAAAAATAATCCGCAATGTAGTTTAATCCTCTTGCAATATTTGTAGTATCGTGTGCCTCGACAGACATTTTATAAACATCTTTGGAAACATCATAATAATCTTTATAATGCTCAATATTGTAGTATCTCCCGGCTAATTTGAAAAAATATTCTCTTCCCTTTTTTGAATTAGGATAATTCTCTAAAATCTTGTGAACTTTTTGAGTTAGTCTATATCTCTCATCTTTAGTTTTAGAATAATCATTTGCCTTAGTCAATAAACTATCGATTTCCATAACAGCCAAATCGCCTTCTTCCTGATTGTCATTTTTTGAATTACAGGATGAAAGCAATATAATGGCTAGAATTTTATAGATTACAAATCTTAACTTCACAATTTGTGATATAAATACTCACAAACTTACAATATATATTCAAATAAAATAACCTGATTATGGTTTTGTACCCCCTTTTGGAGGATCAATAGGGCATCCTTCACAAAGTTCCCCAGGTTCAGAATAAATTGGTGGCGGTGGAGGAACAACTGTATCAACATCTATATCGGACGAAACACCTTCACCATCTTTAGCTAAATATGCAGGATTTATCGCTGCTTTCTCTTCAATTTTCTTAATCTCATTATTAAGCATTTCATCATTTTCATCATTTGAACATGATGCAATAAAAATAACAAGTACTATAAGTGACACGATCTTTTTCATAACTCTTCAGTTTTAAAATATTCAACAATTTCTTTGGGTTTTTCTTTATAATTTTATCAAAATTATAAACCCTTGAAATTTAAATTTTACGGTTTTTCCGTATATTTTGTTAAAATATTATTTTAGAAATCGATCTCGATAAGCATTTTTGTTTAGTGCTTTTTTCGTAAATTTAATTTTCAAAACTCTTTTAATGAGAACACTCGTTATTGGTGATATCCATGGAGCTTTGAGAGCTTTAAAACAAGTTCTTGAAAAAGCAAAAGTATCACAAACTGACACTTTAATTTTCTTAGGCGATTATCTGGATGGCTGGAGTGAATCTCCTGACCTAGTGGATTTTATGATTTCACTAAAGATACAAAAAAAATGTATATTCATACGTGGAAATCACGATGAATTAGTTTTACACTGGTTACAAAATAATCATGATAACCCCATGTGGTATAATCATGGGGGAGAATCAACCGTAAAAGCGTATGCCTCTGTAGATCAAAAAACTAAAGAAAAACATATAGAATTCCTTATTGCTTTGAAAAACTATCATCTTGATGAACAGAACAGATTGTTTGTTCATGCCGGATTCACAAACCTTAAAGGGGTTACAGCAGAACATTTTCCAAGAATGTTATATTGGGACAGAACTTTATGGGAAATGGCACTTTCTTTAGATTCATCAATAAAAAAAGATTCCCCATTTTACCCTAAAAGATTTACAAACTATAATGAAATATACATAGGGCATACTCCTGTTACTCAAATAAATGAAACCATTCCAATAAATAAAGCCAATGTTTGGAATATAGATACTGGAGCTGCTTTTAAAGGCCCCTTAACTATTATGGATATTGACACGAAGGAATTCTGGCAAAGCGATCCTGTGCATACTCTATACCCAAACGAAATCGGAAGAAATTAAAGTTTAGTTAGTATATTTGCCTAAAATATATTTAACAATGAAAAAGATACTTTTTACAATTTTACTACTCGCTTCGGCTTGTTTTGTTAATGCACAGGCATTTAAAGGTAAAGGTGATACTAAGTTCCAAGTTGGAGCTAATATTCAAGATGGAGGTACTGGCATAACATCTACAGTAGATTTTGGGATAGGAGAAAATATGTCTTTTGGTTTCCAAGCCACATACATGTTGTCTGCCAATAAATTTTTGGATGAAAAACCTAATTTTGGAGACAGAGCAGATGTGAGAGCGCGCTTTAATGCTAACCTAGGAAATGTAATAAACGTAGATGAAAAATTTGATGTGTATCCTGGTTTAGATTTAGGTTTAAGAAATTTTGGTGCCCATTTAGGAGCAAGATATTTCTTTACTGATGGTTTTGGAGTTTATACTGAGTTTGCTCTACCAATTGCTAAATACGATTCAACTCTAGATCATCCATTTGATTATTACAATAATCAATTCAACGCGAGTATTGGAATGTCTTTTAATTTATAATACTTTAAGATGAGTGTTATTGAAAAAAAACTAAAAGACAGAAGCAATTCTTCTTGTGAATTGTGTGGTATTCAGCACGATTTAAAAGTCTTTAATGTAGCTCCAAACACTACAGAAAGTTTGGAACAATCAATTTTAGCCTGTACAACTTGCATTAATCAAATTGAAAATCCAGATGCTACAGATATCAATCACTGGCATTGTCTTTCGGACAGTATGTGGAATGAACATCTTCCCGTTCAAATTGTTTCATGGCGTATGCTTACTCGTTTAAAAAAGAACGATTTGCTAGACATGATGTACCTTGATGAAGAAGCTTTAGAGTGGGCAAAAGCAACTGGTGAAGACAATGATGATGATGATGAAGGAAAAATAATTCACAAAGATTCTAACGGAAATATTCTTCAGGACGGAGATTCAGTAGTTTTAATCAAAGACCTTGATGTAAAAGGAGCAAATTTCACTGCTAAACGTGGCGCAGCAGTTCATAATATTAAACTTGTTTGGGACAATCCTGATCAAATTGAAGGGAGAGTTGAAGGGCAACATATTGTAATTTTGACTCAATACGTTAAAAAGACAAAATAATGGCGTTCCCACGCCCAAGGCATGGTCGGGCTATCGGCTGCACAAGGTGCTTGCCTCTATCCCTAACGCAAAAGCGACACCAAAATTGGTGTCGCTTTTTTTAAAACCCAAATTTACAATCATGTTACTTATTCTATAATCACTTTTTTACTAAAAATTCCTTTATCTGTTGTAATTTTTACGATGTAAGTACCAGCACTCAATCCGCTAACAGAAAACTGCATGCTGGTTTGATCTTCATTACCCGCTTTGTGTTCAAAGACTTTTTGTCCTAATATTGAAAACAATTGTACATTTCCAACCACCATATCATACGATTGATTTTTGATATTTATATAATGATCACTATAATACACTAAAACACCTTCACTCAATACATTATCATTAACACTAAGTGCCTGATTATTGAAGCGTAATGAAAATCTGTTATTATATTCTCCTGCAGGAAGAACTATTGAAAAATCTGTACTTCTTAGGTTATAATAGATACCTGCAACCTCGTCAAAAAGATAAATTTCTTGTTCATCTGCAATATTCTCTAATGAGGCAATTTTAATAATATTATTTCCTTGGTTAGTAATTTTTAAAGTCAGCGGAATTATTTGACTTGCATTAAAATCTGGAATAGCTTGTATAACAAGTTTTGCTCCGCTAAGACTCCAATACATATCATCAGGATTAATGTCAGCCATTACAGCATCAAATCCAAAATCATATTGCATTGTTGCGTTTGCATCTGCGCCAATTAATATTTGTCTATGCATGTTTGATGGTGAATCATATTGCAATCTTATTCTTGGTCTTACATCTTCTGTTACCTGATTAGATGAGTTATTTGCAGATTTAAAAAATACTGATTGCCCTGATGCCTCAGTTTTAAACGTTCTTTGACTGTTTTTAAAAATAATACTTCCTCCGGTAACTGCTCCAGCTAAATTTGGATTATTTGCGACCAAACCTGGATCAACTACAGAGTTAATAAAAAAAGCTTGACCTACCGGAATATATCTTTGAGGCACTTTTAATCCACTCGAACCATTATTATTAATCATTGGGTCATTAGAAATTGCTACAACACCTCCCATTAAAGTATAAGTAGCATAACCCGCAACATAATTAGCTAAATAATGAGAATTACCCCCAAAGTTATCATAGAAATATAGCGCACCATTAAATCTATTACTAGAAGCTCTACCTCCACTATCTCTCATATTATCTAAAATAAATTCATTTGCGTCAAGAGCAGAAGCATAAGGGTTTCCAATTAAATAACTTTGATTTAAACCAATAGCCAAATTTACAATTCCATTATTAGGTTTGCCTGCATATACATAATTCTGAACATCTGAAATTGCAGCTGTACCAGTCACTCCTTTCATTGTGTATCCTTCTCCAATTTTAACATTACTGGCACTGCCTATAAGTTGCCATGAATTATAATTTGTACTTGCTAAAGTATATTTATAAATCCATCTATTACTAACTTTTATTGGTGTAGATATTGCTCCATCCGCATGGTTGTAAGCATCTCCAAAAGAAATCAATCCAGGACTGTATGGATTCGCTACTGCATCTGTCCCGTCTCTCAAAATACCCGAAACTGTATAATTTGCACCATCTAAACTAACTGGTGAAGACCAGTAGTTATAATGGAAACTACTTTTCTTTCCTTGCTGATCTCTTAAAAGTTTACCAGTACCATCAATTGGATTTGCCACATCTCCTAATTGTAATAACTGTGCTTCGTCTGTTAATCTTAAAATTCCACTAGTTAAAGTTAATAAGTTAGCTACTGTTAATTGAAAGTTGTTTGGCAAATTAATTCCTTTAGCTGTGTTTAAACTATTTAAAGTAAGGTTGTAGAATCCTTCATTAAGTTTAATTCCTGAATTTATTAACTGAACTTGATTAACTCCATCTCCATTAAATGTAACAGTTCCTTTACCTGGAATAAAAGTTCCACTGTTTTTCCAATCTCTTTTAATATGTAATAAAGAATTATCAAGCATAGTAAGTGAAGCTGCATTTGCAATTATTATATCACGACAAATTGCAATTTTATCTTCTGGAGCATATATGCTATTTCTATCTATAACAGGCATTCTTACACATCCGTTAGGAATAACTGCATCATCGACTGCTGTTGGCACACCTCCGGCCCAGTTTTTACAATCGAACCAATCATTACTCTGCACACCAGTCCAAAGTCCTTTTGTCCCATTCAGTACTGTTAAAACTGCGCTACCCGTCAAATCGCTTGGTTTTGCAGTACAATTTTTATCACTCAATGCTGTAACTGAATAAGTAACATTTGCTAATAAATTAGTCAATGTAAAATTATATGGATTGCTAGATGTAGTGACGTTTGTAGTTGTAGAACCATTAGTATAAGTAATATTCCATGGCGCTGTTCCAGTAAGAGTAATACTTAAAGTAGCACTATCACCTTTACAAACATATTGTGAAGGACCAATACTTGCTGTTGGTCTTGGTCTCACAATGACTTTTATTTCTGCTGTTCCTTCTGGACCATAACTAGTACATCCATTAATGTATGAAACAACATAATAAGTAGTAGTTACTGGAGGTGTTACTGTCATTCCTGAACTTACAGAACTTGTAGACACTAAAATATTACCATTTTGATCTAACCATTGTGTTGTTAATCCTGTTGGTGTTTCAGGAATTCCTATATTATCAATTGCCCATGAACTGTTTAAAAGACCATGAAAACTGAATTTAACTCTCAAATTAGGTTGTCCTATATAGTTATTTAAATTTATAACTTCTAGAGGAAAATTATTGTATGGCGTTCTTGTCATTGATCCTGCATAACTGGACAAAAGAATATTATAAGTGTTTCCACCATCTAGTGACAACCACACTTTAGCTGTGGCGCCTGCAGTTAAATTAAAAGCATGGTTAAATTGAATTGTAAATGTAGCCAATCCAAAACTATTGAATATTGGTGTTTCCATTTCTGAATCTACTGCTCCATGTGCAATAGCAAATTTACCCGAAGAAGTGTAAGTTATTCCTGAATATGTTCCTGAATTAGAAGTTGTTAATCTAAAACCAGTAGGTTTTGTATTACTACCTCCAGCATTTAAACCATTAGGATTTCCATCTACTTCCCATCCATCCGGATTAGCATAACTAAATGCTCCACCAGTTGCCACTCCTTGACTAGTAGCATAGCCACTAAGTGCTGTTAGCGTAGAGCTTTCTCCAGCACAAATAGTTCCAGGCATAGCTACAACAGTTGGTTTAATATTAGGTATAACCACTACTACTGAAGTACTTGAATAAGTAATAGCACATGTCCCGTTTTGCACAACTGCTCTAAAAATAGTAGTATCGTTTAATCCAGTATAATTATAACTTGTTGCTGTATTTGCAATAGATACCCAAGTATTTCCTCCATCTATTGAACTTTCCCAGCGGATAACATTCCCTGTATGACCACTTAAATACAGCCAACCACTACCTAAGTGGCAAATTGTATTTACAGTTACAACAGGAGTAACGCCAGCCGCAGAAACTGTTACATTTCCTCCCACAGAAGGTTGATAAACTGTTACCGTTACTGTATCTAGATAGGCAGAAGGACATAATCCTGCAATGACATTATATGTTGTTGTTGATGTAGGTGATGCTGTAAAATTAATGTTACCACCCGTTCCAATAACTGGAAAACCTATTGGATTATTTGAGGCGTCTCTAAGTTGGTATGAAACGCCTAACTCGCTGCTAAATAATGTTATCGTTGTTCCTTGTCCTGAACATATTGAAACATCGTTTGATAATAATTTTTGGATACTACAATCTTGACCATAACCCCAAAAAATACCACATAGCAATACTAGAAAGAAAGTAATTTTTCTCATAGCCTATTTGTTTGGTTAGTAAAATAAAAAAAGTAAAAAGCTTGAAAAATGGACCTATTCTGAATGTAGAGTTTGTAGCCTAACAGAAGTAAATTACTGAAATTAAATGCATTTCCTTACTGCAATTTAATTCTGTTTTCAGAATAGATTTTTCAACAAATTGGGTTGTGGTATTTGTTTTATGAAACTAAATTAATCATTTCATTAAACAAAAAATGATTTTGGTTTGAGTTTTCGATTAAAGGTTTCTAAACTCGGTGAATGACTTTTTTATTACAAAAAAATACAGTTTTAAATTTTAAAAAATAAAAAAGCAACCTTTTTGAGGTTGCTTTCCTATATAAAATATTTCCTTTATTGATTATAGATCAAATTTAATTCCCTGAGCTAAAGGTAATTGATCTGAGTAATTAACCGTATTAGTTTGTCTTCTCATATATACTTTCCAAGCATCTGAACCCGATTCACGTCCGCCACCTGTTTCTTTTTCACCACCGAAAGCACCACCAATTTCAGCACCAGAAGTTCCGATATTTACGTTAGCAATTCCACAGTCAGATCCTGCGAATGATAAGAATTTCTCTGCTTCTTTCATACTGTTTGTCATAATTGAAGAAGATAAACCTTGAGCAACACCATTTTGTAACTCAATAGCATTTTCAACTTCTCCGCTGTATTTCATTAAGTATAAAATTGGAGCAAATGTTTCGTGTTGCACAATTTCAAAATGATTTTCTGCTTCAATAATAGCTGGTTTTACATAACACCCCGATTCGTACCCTTCTCCAGATAATACACCTCCTTCAACTAATACCTTTCCTCCTTCTGCTTTCGCTTTTTCAATAGCTGCTAAATATGTGTTAACCGCATCTTTATCGATAAGTGGACCCACATGGTTTTTCTCATCTAAAGGATTTCCAATTTTAATTTGTCCGTAAGCATCAACAATCGCGTCACGAACTGTATCATAAACTGATTCGTGGATGATTAATCTACGAGTAGAAGTACATCTTTGTCCAGCTGTACCAACCGCTCCGAAAACCGCTCCAGGAACAACTACTTTTAAATCAGCAGTAGGAGTAATGATGATTGCATTGTTTCCACCTAATTCTAGTAAAGATTTTCCAAAACGTTCTGCTACTTTAGCGCCAACGATTCTTCCCATTCTAGTAGAACCTGTTGCAGATACTAGTGGAATTCTTGTGTCAGTAGTAATCATTTCCCCTACTTTGTAATCTCCATTAACAATACAAGAAATTCCTTCCGGCAAGTTATTTGCTTTTAATACATCTGCAATGATATTTTGACAAGCGATAGTACAAATTGGCGCTTTTTCAGAACCTTTCCATACACAAACGTCACCACAAATCCATGCTAAAGCGGTATTCCAAGACCAAACTGCTACTGGGAAATTGAAAGCAGAAATAATTCCAACGATTCCTATTGGGTGCCATTGCTCACGCATAACGTGACCTGGACGCTCAGATGGAATTACTTGTCCATTTAACTGACGAGATAAACCTACTGCGAAATCACAGATATCAATCATTTCTTGAACCTCTCCGTAACCTTCTTGTAAAGATTTACCCATTTCATAAGAAACTAACTTTCCTAGAGGCTCTTTTAATTCTCTTAATTTATTTCCAAATTGACGAACAATTTCTCCACGTTGTGGTGCTGGGATTGCTCTGAAAACCTTGAAAGCTTCTTCTGCACTTTTGATTACTTTTTCGTAATCTGCAGCAGTTGTAGTTTTTACTTTTCCAATTAATTGTCCATCAACTGGTGAATACGATTCAATGATTTCTCCTGAAGAAAAACTGTTTGAACCTGTTGACGTTCCATCATTTACTTC